>DATEDE010000001.1:0-2403 GCA_035286545.1 Actinomycetota bacterium
GCGCGCGGACGTACCAGAACAGCAGCATCCCGGTTCACCCCCTCTCAGCGGATCGACTCGACGGTGGCCACGAGCACCGGGACCACCGTGAGGAGGAGGAACGCGGGGAGGACGAGGAACACCAGCGGGAACAGCATCTTCACCGGTGCCGCGCGGGCGCGTTCGGTCGCGGCGGCTCGACGCGCTTCGCGCACATCGGTCGCGAGGCGCCCGATCTCCTCGGCGAGCGAGGATCCCAGCGCCTCCGAACGCGTGAGGACGCCCACGGCACGGTCCAGATCGGACAACCCGAGTCGCCCGGCCCCCTCCACGAGCTCGTCACGCCACCGACCTCCCAGGTCGACGGCCTCTATCACGGCCCGCAGCTCGTCCGCGAGCGGGCCCTCCGCCGCCTCGACCGCGCGCCGGAGCGCGAGCTGCGGCGGCAGGCCCGCCGAGGTCGCCACGGCCAGCAGGTCGAGCAGCACCGGCACCTCGCGATCCGCGGCCGCGCGCCTGCGCCGTTCGCGTCGTCGCGGCACGACCAGACGAACGAACGGCAACGACCGGAGCGCATCCAGCCCCGATGCCTTGGGCCGAACTGGTCCTGCGACCGGCAGCCCGGCGAGCAGAGACCCGTCAGTCCTAAGGACGAACGCCCCCGCGGCGCATACGGCGGCGACCCCCGCCAGCGCAGCCGCGATCACGGCTCGACCCTGAGCAGACGGCGGATCCAGAGGTACGCGCAGGCCTGCAACGTGAACCCCACGAGTACCGCACCCGTCCCGACCGGGGTTCCGAACGCCGTCTCCACGTCGCGGCGCGCCACGACGGACAGGAAGAGGAAGAACCCGATGGGGAGAAGGCCGAGGATCGCCGCGGAAAGCCGCGCCTGCGCTGTGAGCGAACGCAGCTCGCGCGCCGCGCTCCTGCGCGCCCGCAGCGTCGAGGCCAACCCGTCCAGCGCCGCTGAGAGCGCGCCGCCGGTCCGCCGATGCAACCCCAACACGCCGCCGGTGACCCGGGCGTCGGGTCCGCCGACCTCCGATGACCAGACCCTAAGCGCGTCCTCGAGACGCTCGCCCAGCGCCACCCGATCGACGACCCTGCGGAAGGAACCACCGAGCGGCGGCGACAGCTCGTCGGCCGCGAGCTCGATCGACCCCGCCAGCGAGCGCCCGTAGCGGAGTCCCGCCGCAATCATCCCCACGCCCTCGGCGAGCTGCTCCTGGAGCGCTGCCTCTCGTCGCGCCTCGCGGCGCCTCCGCCGGAGGGCAGGAACCGCGACGACGGCACCGACGGCCGCCAGCCCCAGCGCGACCCCGCCGACCGCCACACCCACGAGCCACGCCGGCACCGCACCTGCCACGGAGAGCGCACCGAGTGGCAAAGACGGCGGGGAGCGCCTGTCCCGGGTTACCGGTGTCCAACCCGAACGTACGAGCAGGAGATCCCGCTCGGTCGAAGCCGCCACCGCTGAGACGAACACCCCGGAGACGACCGCGAGCGCAGCCGCGGCGAGCGCCCCCGTCACGCCGTCCCCGGGGAGTCCACCCCGGCGGTGAAGGTCGCGTCGTCGAGCTCGGCGCCGCGCTCGCGAAGGAGACGGGCGCCCTCGGGGATCACGCCGGTGGCAACGAAGGCGCCGTGCGGCCCCAGGCGCGGCCGGAACCCGAAGATCTCGCTCACCACCGGATCTCCCCGCGGGTCCAGTCCCTCGACCGAAGCGATCTGGAACACGACGCGCCTGCCGTCGCGCATCCGGGCCGTGTGCACGACGACGTCGATAGCAGAGGCGACCTGCGCGCGTACGTGCGCGACCGGCAGGTCGACGTCCGACATGAGCGCCATGGTCTCCAGGCGCCACAGGGCGTGCCGAGCCGAGTTCGCGTGCGCCGTCGAGAGGGATCCGTCGTGGCCGGTGTTCATCGCCTGGAGCATGTCGAGAGCCTCGCCGCCTCGGACCTCGCCGACGATGATCCGGTCTGGCCGCATGCGGAGAGCGTTGCGGACGAGGTCGCGTACCGTTACCTCGCCGCGTCCCTCGACGTTGGCCGGGCGCGCCTCGAGGCCGATAACGTGGGGCTTGGCCAGGCGGAGCTCGGCGGCGTCCTCGATCGTGATGAGCCGCTCCCCGTCGGGCACGAACCCCGACAGCACGCCGAGCAGCGTCGTCTTGCCCGAGCTCGTCCCGCCCGAGATCACGATGTTCGCCCGACCGCGCACGCACGCAGCGAGGAAAGTGAGCATCCGCGGGCCAAGCGTGCCTCCCGACAGGAGCCTCCTCGCGTTCAGCGGCACCGAGGCGAACGTCCGGACGTTCAGCACGGGACCGCAGAGCGAAAGGGGCGGCACGATCGCGTGCACCCGAGAGCCGTCCGGCAGTCGCGCGTCCACCCATGGTGACGTTGCGTCGACCCGGAG
>DATEDE010000002.1:0-6085 GCA_035286545.1 Actinomycetota bacterium
GGTTGAACTCGCCGGTGTTGTAGCCCTCGGAGCGCGCCGGCTGGTCGGAGCCGGGCAGCGTCCCATCGGCGAGCCAGCCCTGGTACCCGTGGGTCGGGCAGACCAGCATCGCGTCCTCTCCGAGCAGCCGGTCCAGGTCCAGCACGTAGTCGAACCGCCTGTGCCGCGCCGCCAGGTAGTCGTCGAGAGTGAGCTGCAGCGCGTTCTCCATCTCGAACCGGAACGGCGCGCTGAACGCCTCGACGTTGGCCTGCACGAAGTCTCTCCCGAGCCACGCGAGCTCCTCGGTCGTCACCGTCGTGAACCAATCCTTGCCGGGATCGCCGCCTTTCGCGACGGCCGTGGGGAACAGCGACGACGGCTCGACCTCCTCGACGGGCAGGCCGAGGTCCCGGTCGATCGCGTCGAGCACGGCGCGGTACTGCTCGAACACCTCTGGCGGCAGGGGTCCGAAGTCCCACGTCCGCGTCACCGCCAGCACCCGGCGCGGCTTCGTACCGCCGCGCGGCTTCCACGTCGGGATAGCCGTCGGGTCGCCGTAGACGGGTCCGCGCATGATCTCGAGGAGGAGCCGCGTGTCGGCGATCGAGGTCGAGAGCGGGCCCTGCGTCGAGGTCTCGAGCCACGAGGGGATCGGCCGGCGGCCGATCAGACCCGCGGTCGGCTTCAGCCCGACCAGTCCGCAGAAGGTCGCCGGCGTGCGGACGGAGCCGCCGCCGTCGGTCCCGGTCGCGAGCGGGGCGAGCCCGGCGGCGATCGCCGCCCCAGAGCCACCGCTGGAGCCGCCGGGCGACCACTCTAGCCCCCACGGGTTGCGCGTCGCCCCTACGAGGTCGTTGTCCGTCCACCCCTGGAACGCGAACTCGGGGATATTCGTACGACCGACTATCACCGCGCCGGCCTGCACCAGACGCTCGACCGTGAGCTCGCTGCGCTCCGCGGGCGCGGCCCCGGCGCGGGTGCGCGAGCCGAACGTCGTGACCATGCCCGCCACGTCGGTGTTGTCCTTGACGAGGAGCGGCAGGCCGGCCAGAGGCTGCTCGGTCCCCAGGATGGCGAGCGCATCGACCGCGCGGGCGTCCTCGAGCGCCTGCTCGGCGCGGAGCTCGGTCACCGCGTTCAGCGACGGGTTCAGCCGCTCGACCCGCTGCAGCGACTCGGTGACGAGCTCGACCGCGGAGACGCGCCGCTCCCGGACCGCCTCCGCGAGCTCCGTGAGCATCAGCGCCCGTCGCGCGTCCTCGCGCGCTCAGCGACCAAGGCTCTTCATCTTGCCTACGAACTCGCCGCGCTTGTGGTCGCGCAGGATCACGCTGGCGGCGTTGCGGCCCGGCACGCCCATCACGCCGCCGCCGGGGTGCGTGCCAGAACCGCACATGTACATCCCGGCGACCGGCGTCCGGTAGTCGCCGTAGCCCGGGATCGGCCGGAAGCTGAACAGCTGGTCCGGCGAGAGCTCTCCCTGCATGATGTTGCCGCCGATCAGGCCGAACCGGTCCTCGATGTCCTTGGGCGTGAGCACCTCGATGTGCTCGATCAGGTCCTCGAGCCCGGGCGCGAACTCACCGAGCCCCTTCAGCGCCCGCCGCGCGTACTCCTCGCGACCGCCATCGTCCCACGAGCCCTCGGCGAGCTCGTACGGGCCGTACTGGCTGAAGCCGAGCATCAGGTGCTTGCCCTCGGGAGCGAGCCCGCTCGACTCGTGCGCCGTTGGGAACACGACCTCGATGTAGGGATGCTCGGACATCCGCCCGAACTTGGCGTCGTCCCAGGCGCGCTCGAGGTACTCGATCGAGGGCGAGACCGCGGCCAGGCCCCTATGCACCTCGCCGTCCTGGTCCCAGGAGGGAAACGTAGGGAGCTCGGACAGGGCGACGTTGATCTTCACCGAGCCCGAACGCGTCCGGTAGCGCTTCACGTCGTGGACGACGTCGCCCGGCAAGCGCTCCTCGCCGACGAGGTTCAGGTAGGTGGTGATCGGGTGCGCGCAGGAGACGACCCGTTGCGCGCGGACCAGGGTCCCGTCGGTCAGCGCGACCCCGACGGCTCGACCGCTCGCGTTGATCGCGACGCGCTCCACCTCGGCGTCGGTGCGGACCTCGGCGCCGGCGGCGCGCGCCGAGCGCGCCATCGCCTCGGACGCGCCGCCCATGCCGCCCTTCACCCAGCCCCAGGCGCCGGCGTGGCCGTCGATCTCGCCGATCCAGTGGTGCATCAGCACGTACGCCGAGCCCGGGGTCATCGGCCCGCACCACGCGCCGATGATCGCCTGCGTCGCGAGCGCGCCCTTGACCTTGTCGTCCTCGAACCACTCGTCGAGGAAGTCGGCGGCGCTCATCGTGAACAGGCGGACGGCCTCGTGGATGTCGCGCCCGCTCCACTTGCGGAACCTCCCCGCGGTCGCCGCCCACTTCGGCAGGTCGCGCAGGTTCATGTTCGGCGGCACGACGAAGAGGAGGTCCTTCAGCAGGGTCGCGACGCGGTCGAAGTAGCGGTCGAACTCGACGTAGGCCGCCGCGTCCTTCTCGCTGAACCGCGCGATGTTCGCCGCGTCGCGCGACACGTCGCCCCAGAGCGTGAGCGCGGTGCCGTCGGGGAACGGCACGAAGTAGTCCGGCGTGATGATCGAGACCTCGTAGCCGTGGCGCTTCAGGTCGAGCTCGCGCACCACCTGCGGCGGCATGAGCGAGACCACGTAGCTCGCGCTCGAGACTCGGTACCCGGGCCACGGCTCCTCGGTCGCCGCGGCGCCCCCGAGGACGTCGCGCTTCTCCAGCACCAGGACGTCGAGGCCGGCCTTCGCGAGGTACGCCGCGCAGGCCAGGCCGTTGTGGCCGCCTCCGACGATCACGACGTCGCGCTCGAACACGCCCATCCCGTCGCGAGCCTAGTCAAGGTTCGAGCACGGCGCCAAGGCGGTAGGCTCCGGTCACCCATGGCCGGGGCGTCGCGGACGTGAACTCGCTCCAACGGAAGGGGCTCATCAACGGCGGGATCGCCGCGGCGATCACGTTCGTCATCGGCACGGCGGTCGTGGCCGGTACCGACGGCGGACCGAGCCCCGAGCCGGTGGTGGCCTCCCCCACCGACTCCCCGACCCCGACCCCGACGTGCACGTCCTCGTGGGAGTTGGTCCCGAGCTCGAACGTCCCAGAGACGCCGGTGACGCTGCTCGGCGTCTCGGCCCTGTCGCCGAGCGAGGCGTGGGCCGTGGGCTCAACCGGGGACCCGCTCGAGCCCTCGGACGTGATGATCCAGCGGTGGGACGGGGTCGAGTGGACGATCGTCGAGGCACCCTCGCCGGGCGCGTTCATCAACGAACTGCGAGCGGTGGACGCCTATGGGCCCAACGACGTGTGGGCGGTGGGCCGAACCTCGAGCGGGTTCGGCGAGTCGCCGCTCGCGCTGCGCTTCGACGGGACCGCCTGGCTCGAAGTCGCGATGCCCGACGAGGTGGACGGCTCGCTGAACGACGTCGCCGCGATCGCCCCGAACGACGTTTGGGTGGTGGGCTCGGTCGGCGACCCGGCCGCCTCCCTCGAGCGCGCGCTCGTCCTTCACTGGGACGGGCAGCTGTGGGAGGAGGTCGACGTGCAGGGCGCGGTCGGGGGCGGCAAGGCCATGCTCCGTGACATCGACGCGGTCTCCTCGACCGACCTTTGGGTCGTCGGCTACCAGCACAACCAGCCGCTGATCCTGCGCTTCGACGGGCAGGCCTGGGACAAGGACGAGACGGAGGTGTCCGGCAAGCTCTATGCGATCGAGGCGTTCACGACGGGCGAGGCATTCGCGGTCGGAACGCCGATCCAGCGGTTCAACGGAACGGCGTGGACCGAGTCCTCGACGATCCGCGGCGACACCATGCTCGTAGACGTCGCGGCGGTCGGCGCCACGGATATCTGGTCCGTGGGTTCACGGCCGGCCGAGCAGGCGGGGACCTCGCGCATCGCGGTCGTGCGCTGGAACGGCCAGCGGTGGGGGTTCGTGGACGGACCGCCGGTGGGCGGCAACGACGCGCTGACGGCCGTGGACGCGCTACCGGACGGAACCGTCCTGGGGGTGGGGACCAAGGACGTCGTGACCGGCCGACGCACGCTCGCGGTCCGCGGCGTGACGTGCCTGGCCCTCGGATAGGCTCGGGGCGTCGTGGATATCCGTCTCACGGCCGAGGACCTGCAGCTGCGGGAGCGCGCACGCGCGTTCACTGCCGATGTGCTGATCCCTCTCGAGCTCGAGTGCGAGGAGAACGACGGCCTGTCGCCCGAGAGCTTCGCGAGCGCCAAGGCGGCCGTGCTCGAAGCGGGCTTCAACGCGATCAACCACGCCGTCGAGGACGGGGGCCAGGGCCTCGACCTGTTCCAGCAGATCCTGGTCGAGGAGCAGTGGGGCCAGGCGACCGGCGCGCTCTGGGACATCCCATGGCGGCCGTCGATCCCGCTGCACGTCGGGACCGAGGCGCAGAAGGACCGGTACCTGCGGCCCGCCTGCCGGGGGGAGCGACGCGACGCGTACGCGATCACGGAGGAGGGCGCGGGCTCGGACCCGACGATGGTGCAGACCACCGCGCGCCGCGACGGCGGCGGCTGGGTGCTCGAGGGGGAGAAGTGGCACGTGACGTCGGGAGACATCGCAGACTTCTTCCTGGTGCACGCGCACGTCGACGGAGACGCCGACAAGGCGACCGTGTTCCTGGTCGACAAGGACCTGCCCGGCGTCGAGCTCGTCCGCACGCCGAAGTACACGCATACGTTCGTGTTCGAGCACCCGATCTTCGCGTTCCGCGGGGTCCACGTGAACGAAGACGCGGTCCTGGGCCAGGTCGGCCAGGGCTTCGAGCTCACCAAGGACTGGTTCGTCGAGGAGCGCATCATGATCGGCGCCCGGACGATGGGCGCGGCCACGCGTGCTCTCGACCTCTCGCTCGCGTTCGCGAAGGAGCGCGAGCAGTTCGGCCGGCCGATCGTGGAGTTCCAGGCGATCGAGTTCATGCTGGCCGATATGGCGGCCGAGATCATGGCCGCCAAGGCGATGCTCTACCGAGTGGGCTGGCAGGCTGCGCGCGGCGGGACCTCGCGCAAGGAGCTCCACGCGCTGGCTTCGGCGGTGAAGCTGGTCTGCTCGGAGACGGCCGGCCGGGTCGCGGACAAGGCGGTGCAGATCTTCGGCGGGCGCGGCTACATGCGCGAGAACCCGGTCGAACGTATCTGGCGCGAGGTCCGCGTCGACCGCATCTGGGAGGGAACCTCCGAGATACAGCGCGCGGTGATCGGCAACGAGCTGCGCAAGCGCGGCCACGGAGCCTATACGGGCTGGCCGACATGAGCGCACTCACGGTGGGCGTCGACGTCGGCGGGACGAAGATCCAGGCGGCTGCGGTCCGTGCCAAGAAGGTCGCGGGCACGTTCCGGGTCGCGACGCCACAGACCGGCGCGACCGACGTGGCGGCGGCGATCATCGAGGCGGCGACGCGGGCCGCGGCAGAGGCCGGTGCGAAGGTGGGCGACGTGACGGGCGTCGGCATCGGCGTCCCCGGAACGATCGAGACGAAGGTGGGCACGGTCTCGACCTCGCCGAACCTGCCGGGGTTCCAGGCCACCGAGCCCGTGCCGCTCGGCGCGATGGTCTCCAAGGGCCTCGGCGGCGCGCCGGTCAAGCTCGACAACGACGTGCGCGTCGCGATCCTCGGCGAGTGGAAGCGCGGTGCCGGGCGGGGGTATCGGAACCTTCTCGGTGTGTGGGTCGGCACCGGCGTGGGCGGCGGACTGATCCTTGACGGCAAGCTGTTCCAGGGCCAGGGCGCGGCCGGCGAGATCGGCCACACGATCGTGAAACCGGGCGGGCGCGTTTGCTCGGACGGGCGCGAGGGTCACCTCGAGGCCTACGCCGGCCGCGGCCAGATGGAGGCCGAGGCCCGGCGCCTGGTTAAGGAGGGCGCCAAAACCGTCCTGTTCGAGATCATGGAGCGCAAGGGCAGGACGCGCCTCTCTAGCGGCGTGTGGGCCGAGGCGCTCGAGGAGAACGACAAGATGGCGCGCGAGCTGGTCGACGAGGCCGCGTGGGCGCTCGCCACCGGGCTCGCCTCGGT
>DATEDE010000003.1:0-10512 GCA_035286545.1 Actinomycetota bacterium
CGAGCCGACCGCAGAGCCGCGGCCGTCGCGCGCTTCTCCTTCTCCTCGCCCATCGTGGTGTAGGAGACGCGGGCGTGGCGGAGGTCGGGGGTCACCGTGACCGCGATCACCGTGACGAACCCGACCCGCGGGTCCTTCAGCCGAGGGATCTCCTCGGCCAAGATCTCGCGGAACTCCTCGGAGACCCGGGTGGGTCGGACGCCCCCGGTCACGCGATGTCCTCCGGGTGGTGCAGGGTGAGCTCGGTGTCGATGACCTCGACCTCGGCCCAGCGCTCGACGAGCTTCTCTACCTCGTGCATCACCTTGCGTGCTTGGTACTGCTCGCCCGTGACGGCAGCCACGCCGAGGGCCGTGCGCTGCCATAGGTCGTGGTGGTCCACCTCGGCGACCGCGACGTTGAACTTCGCGCGGATCGCGTTCGAGAGCGTCTTCACCACGTGGCGCTTCTCCTTCAGGGATCCGCATCCGGGGATGCGCAGGTCGAACCGTTCGAGCGCGACCAGCACGGCTACAGCTCGCGCGCGACCTCGCGGACCTCGTACGCCTCGATGACGTCGCCCTCCTTGACGTCGTTGAAGTTCTCGATCCCGATGCCGCATTCGAACCCCTCAGCCACCTCGCGAGCGTCGTCCTTGAACCGCCTGAGGGAACCGATCCGCCCGTCGTAGACGACCACGCCGTCGCGGACGACCCGCGCCCGCGCGTTCCGGGTCATCGTGCCTTGCACCACGTAGCAGCCGGCGATCACGCCCACCTTCGGCACCCGGAAGAGCGCCCGCACCTCCGCGCGGCCCTGCTCGGTCTCGCGTTCCTCGGGCTTCAGCATGCCCGAGAGCGCGCCGCGGATGTCGTCGATCGCGTCGTAGATCACGCGGTAGAGCCGGACGTCGACGCCCTCCTTCTCCGCCAGCTCGCGCGCCTGCACGTCGGGGCGCACGTTGAAGCCGACGACGATCGCCCCCGAGGCCAGCGCCAGCGCGATGTCACTCTCGGTGATCGCACCGGCGGCGCTGCGGATCACGTTCACGCGCACCTCGTCCTGGGGCAGCTTGGCGAATGCGTCCACGAGCGCTCCGATCGAGCCCTGCACGTCGGCCTTCACTATCAGGTTCAGCTCGGGGACCTCGTCGCGACGGGCCTGCGCCATGAGCTCCTGGAGCGTGGGAGGACGGGTCATAACGAGTTCGGCCGCGCGCACCTTGGCCTCGCGCTCCTGGGCCAGGTGGCGCGCCTCACGCTCGTCCCCTACCTCGCGGATGTCGTCCCCCGCATTCGGCGTGGCCGACCACCCGAGGATCTGCACCGGCTTGCTGGGTCCGGCCTGCTTCACCGTCTGACCGTTCTCGTCCAACATCGCGCGGATCTTCGCCCAGCTCGTCCCCGACACGAGCGTGTCGCCAACCTCGAGCGTTCCCCGCTGCACCAGGATCGTGGCGACCGGACCCCGCCCCTTGTCGAGGTGGGCCTCGAGCACCACGCCCCGGGCGCGTCCGAGCGGGTCGCCCTTCAGCTCCTCGACGTCGGCTACCAGCAAGATCGTGTCGAGCAGGGTGTCGAGGTTGGTCTGCGCCTTGGCCGACACGTCGACGAACTCGTTCGTCCCGCCCCACTCCGAGGGAACCACGCCGTGCTCCACCATCTGCTGACGGACCCGCGCCGGGTCGGACTCGGGCTTGTCGATCTTGTTGACCGCCACGATTATCGGCACGGCGGCGGCCTTGGCGTGATCCAGTGCCTCAACGGTCTGCGGCTTCACCCCGTCGTCCGCCGCCACGACCAGCACAGCGATGTCCGTCACCTGAGCGCCCCGGGCCCGCATCGCGGTGAACGCCTCGTGGCCAGGGGTGTCGATGAAAGTGACCTCACGGTCGTTGGTGTGCACCTGGTAAGCGCCTATGTGCTGCGTGATCCCTCCGAACTCCTGCGACACCACGTCGGTGCGCCGGATCGCATCCAGCAGCAACGTCTTCCCGTGGTCGACGTGACCCATGATGGTGACGACCGGCGCCCGCGGCTCCAGCCGACCCTCGTCGACCTCCTCCTCGGGCTCCTCCTCGTCCTCCTCTATCCCGACGATCTCCGCCTCGTACCCCAACTCCCCGCACAGGAGGGTCAACGCCTCATCCGACAACGACTGTGTCGCCGTCGCCATCTCCCCGAGTCCGATAAGCGTCTTCACGACCTCGGCGGGCGACCGCTGCGTCTTGTCCGCCACATCCTGAGCCGTGGCCCCCCTAACCAGCTTCAACACGGGAAGAGAGGGCTTGGCCGCCCCCGGCGGAGCGGGAGCGCCGACCGGGGCGGGGACCGGCGTGGGGGCGGCAGCCGGAGCGACCGGCTGAGCCGGGGGCTCGTCGACGCCCGCCACCTCGGGGAGCACGACCGCCGCCGTCGACGACTCCCCCGGCGTGCCGGTCGCGGAGGCGAGCACGGCAACCTCCTCGGCCGCCGCGGCCTTCCTGCTCGGACGCGCCTTCGGGAGCGGCTCCTCGACGGCCTCCTTCATCTTGGCCTCGGGAACCGCCTTGCCGCCGGAGGCGCGGAGCCGGGGCACGGCCTGATCGGGCACCGACGATGACGCCGTCAGGCCGTCAAGGCCCATCTCCTTGAGGGCGGCGAGCAGCTCCTTGCTCGGCACCCCAAGCTCCTTGGCAAGCTCGTGAACCCTCAAGAACCCAGTTCCCCCTCGATCTCCGCCCTAAGGGTAGCCGCTCCATCCTCGTCCAACCTCGTCCGCAGCGCCCGACCCACCCCGCCGCGCCGCAGCGCCTCGTCCACGCACGCGCGATCGCGATGCACGTACGCCCCCCGCCCCGCGGCGTAGCCGCCCGGATCGACCACCACCGAACCATCCGGGCTCCGATACACACGCAGGAGCTCGGCCTTGGGCGCCCGACCTCGACATCCGACGCACGTCCGCTCGGGAACGTGCGCGGACACGAGATCAGGCCTCCGCCGTCTCCTCGGCCGGAGCCACCACGGGGACCTCCTCGGCCGCGTCCGGCTCGGGCGCCGCCGGCTCCACGGTGACGGCCTCAGATGCCGGCTCCACGGTGACGGACGCCTCGGACGACGGATCAGCCTCGCCGGTAGCGCCTTCGGCCGGCGAGGCCGACGGGGGCTCGTCGACGGCCGCCACCTCGGGGGGCACGGACGATGCCCTCGACGACTCCCCCGGCGGTCCGCTGGACGAGGGCGCACCCCCGCGGGCTTCATCAGCGACCTGCGTTTCGCTCTTGATGTCGATCCGCCACCCGGTGAGCCGCGCCGCGAGCCGCGCGTTCTGCCCCTCCTTGCCGATGGCGAGCGACAGCTGGTAGTCGGGCACTATCACTAGGGCGGTCTGCGTGTCGGGGTCCACGCGCGCCTCCTTGACCTTGGCCGGCTGGAGCGCGTTCGCGACGAACGCCGCCTGATCGGCGCTCCAGGGCACGACGTCAATCTTCTCGCCGCGGAGCTCGGTCACGACGTTGCGCACGCGCGAGCCCTTGGGCCCGACGCACGCACCCACCGGGTCGACCGCGGGCTCGTTGGAGGAGACCGCGATCTTCGAGCGGTGGCCGGGCTCGCGCGCGACCGCCTTGATCTCGACGATCCCCTCCTCGATCTCGGGGACCTCCAGCTCGAACAGCTTCTTCAGCAGTCCTGGATGGGTACGCGAAACGACGATCTGGGGCCCCTTCGTGCCTCGGCGGACCTCCGTGATGTAGCCCTTCAGGCGCTCGCCGCTGCGATAGGGCTCGCTCGGCACCTGCTCGGCCTGCGGCAGCAGGGCTTCCACCTTGCCGAGGTCCAGCAGCGTGTACCGGCGCTCGGACTGCTGGACGATGCCGGTGACGATGTCGCCCTCGCGCCCGGCGAACTCCTCGTAGGTCATCTCGCGCTCGGCGTCGCGGAGCTTCTGGAAGATCACCTGCTTGGCAGTCTGGGCGCCGATCCGACCCTTGAACTCGTCGGTTACCTCGACCTCCTGCTCGGACAGGACCCTGATCTCGACCGAGATCTCGCCCTCCTCGTCCTCGTGCTCGTTGCGCTCGAGCTCCTGGACCCACACGCGCAGGTCCCCGGACTCGGGGTCGATCTTGGCGCGGACGCCGAATGACTCCTCGTCCAGGTCTGGGTGCTGCTGCTTCCACCACGACTTGTAGGCGGAGGCCATAGCCTCCTCGAGGCCCTCGAGGATCGTCTCGAAGGCGATGCCCTTCTCCCGCTCGAGCTCCTTGAGCGCCGCGATCATCTCCTGGTTCATCTCGTGCTCCTCGTCCTTCTGGCGCTCCCGACCTCGCGAGGCGATGTCGGAAGCGTGGGGCTACCGCTTCGCGGCTTTGGCCCCGACCCCCATTCGAAGACGCGTCGCGCCGACGCGATGCCGACGTAGGGGACGCGCAGCTCTCCGCCCTCGGATGCGACCACGATCGCCTCCGCGTCGGCCGAGACCAGCGCGCCCTCGTGGACCCTACGACCCTGCACCGGCTCCACCGTCTTCACCTTCACCTGCTGCCCGACGCTCTTCTCGAAATGCCGGCGCGACCGGAGCGGCCTTTCCAGACCAGGCGAGCTCACCTCCAAGGCATATGCCACGTCCAAGGCGAACCCCTCCAGGTCCAGCCGGCGCGACAGGCGTTCGGACACGTCCGCGATGGCGTCTAGGTCGACACCGCCGTCACGGTCCACCATCACCCGCAGGATCTGGCGTCCCCCTTCGCGGCCGAAGGTGACCTCCCAGACCTCGAGCCCGGCGGCCTCGACGACGGGCGCGACCAGCGCCTCCACGTTCCTCTCGCCCACCGCAAGCGCCCCCTCGAAAAGAAAAGTGGGCGCGAGCCCACTTCCGGGTGAAACCGCTTCCAGTTCGCTCGTCCGAGTATACCGGACGCGCTGCTCAGGGCCCTATCAGCGTGCCCGACGCTGCCCGTCGGGCGTGTTCCAGTGGTCGCGCCCGCTCATCCGCCGGGCGATCCTGGGGTCGTCCCAGCCTCGGTGCATGCGGGTCCCGAGCTCGCGGCAGGTCGCCTCGGCGGCCTCCTCGCTCGCGAACTCGTCCCGGACCCACAGACCCGTGACGTCGATGAGCACGAGGTCCCACGTCCGCAGGCCGACGTGCTGGAGCACGGCCTCAACCTCGGGGCGGAGCTTGACGAACTCGCGGAGCACGCTCGGGGCATGCTTGGTGCGCATCGACATGAGCCTAGGGGGCCGCGGCCAGAAGGTCTACCGCGGCCCGGGCGGCCTCGGCCAGCGAGGCCTGCGAGCGCTCGCCGGTCGCGCGGAGCTTCAGATCGACCGTCCCGGCCGCTACGCCGCGCTTGCCGACCACGACCTGCACGGGATACCCGATCAGATCCGCGTCGGCGAACTTCACGCCGGCGGTCTCCTCCCGATCGTCGATGGCGGCTTCGACGCCGCGGTCGCGGAGCTCGCCGTAGATGCGCTCGGCCTGCTCGCCGACGGCGTCGTCATCCCGGTTCGCGATCAGCACGACCGCGTCGAACGGCGCCAAAGCCTTCGGCAGCTGGAGACCGCCATCGTCATGGAACTGCTCGACCGCCGCGGCGAGGATCCGCGAGATCCCGATCCCGTACGAGCCCATCAGGTACGGGCGCTCCGAGTCGTCCTCGTCGATGAAGCGCGCGCCCAGGGGACCCGAGTAGTTGGTGCCCAGCTGGTAGATGTGGCCGAGGACGATCGCCCGGCCGACGCTGAGCGAGCCACCGTCGTTAGGGCATCGGTCGCCGTCGCGCAGGGCGACGACGTCCTCGAACCGATCGATCCGGAAGTCTCGCGGCGTGTTGACTCCGGTGGCGTGCCGGTCGGGCTCGTTCGCGCCGGCAACCCAGTCCGCGCCACCGCGGACGGAAGGATCGGCGAGGATGACCACGTCCTCACCCATCCCCTGTGGTCCCACGAACCCCTTCACGAGCCCGCGAGCGGCGAAGTCCGCATCCTCGAACCGCCGGACCGAAGTCGGGAAGAACGCCCGCTCGAGCTTAGCCTCCTCGACCTCGCGATCGCCGGGGACCAGCACCGCCAACGTCTGCCCGCCGGCGTCGTAGAACATCGACTTCAGCATCCGGTCGGCGGGCCGACCCAGGAGCGACGCCACGGCTTCGATCGTGGACGCGTTCGGCGTGTCCACGATCTCGATCGGGGCGGTGCCCTGCGGAACCGGGGCGGGCGGCAGCGGCGTCGCGGCCTTCCGATCGGCCAGGTAGTCGCCGTTCTCGCACTCCACGAACCGGTCCTCGCCGACCTCGGCACGCGCCATGTACTCGTGGTTGACACCGCCGCCTATCTGCCCCGGCTCCGCCTCGACCACGACGTAGTCCAGACCGAGGCGGTCGAACACGCGGATGTAGGCGTCGTACATGGTCTGGTACGAGCGTCCCATACCCTCCATGTCGCGGTCGAACGTGTAGGCGTCCTTCATGAGGAACTCGCGACCGCGCAGAAGCCCGAACCGCGGACGGAACTCATCACGGTACTTCCACTCGATCTGGTACAGGTTCACCGGCAGGTCACGGTAGGATGGAAGCTCGGCGTCGACGAGCGGAGTCACGATCTCTTCCTGCGTCGGCCCCAGCAGCATCTCTCGGCCGTGCCTGTCGGTGAGGCGGAACATCAGGTCCCCGTACAGCTCCCAGCGGCCGGTCGTCTTCCAGGGCTCAGACGGAAGGACGATCGGCATGCGGAACTCCTGCGCCCCCGAGGCGTCCATCTCCTCACGGACGACCTTCTCGATCTTGCGGATCGAGCGCAGCCCGATAGGTAGGGTCGTGTACACGCCGGCCGCGACCTGACGGATGAACCCCGCACGAAGCAGCAGCCGGTGCGAGGGCACCTCAGCCTCGGCGGGATCCTCCCGAAGGGTGGGTGCGAACAGCGCCGACAGCCTCATGGAGGGCCCAGGATACCGGCCGCCTGGCGCCCTCCGTCAGATGTGCTGGACGAGGCTCACCGTTTGCTGGAAGGCGTTGAAAGCGGTCGCGTACTGGTTGACGGTGGCGACCGAAGACGGATCTGCCGGGCTACGCCCGATGCCGTTGTAGTCGCCCCAGCGCTCGGGACCGTTGGAGACGTCGTACACGCCCTGCCCCGGCGCGAGCAGGATGCTGTTCGCGTTCGTGGATGAGGGCGGCACCTCGGCGACCCAGGCGGACAGGAATTCGCCGGTCACACCGCTGGCCCTGCTGAACGCGATGAACAGGTTCCCCGAGCCGTCCGACGCCACGACCGGCCAGCCCATCTCTACCTCCGGCTCGCCCACGACGCCCTTGCGCGAGATCACCGAGTTCTTCAGCTTGGGCGCCGGGTTCACCTCGTACCAGCGGACCGCGGCCTCGATGTACCCGCCGGTCACGGTATCGGGCTTGAGGTTCTTCCGGATCGCCTGCGCCGCGAACAGCTCGTTGCGATCGGCGTCATGGAAGGCGTTCACCAGCCTGTAGTCCCCCGGATCCCACCAGAACTCGCTGTCGAACAGATCGGAGACCCCGCCCTGGGTCGCGGGGAATGGGGCCCTGACCGCGCCCGTGAACAGGGTCACCTTCTTGATGCCGACCCCGGTGTCGCTCGGTCGGAGCCGCCAGAGCGTGAGGAACGAGTCCCTACCGCGAGGCTCGAACGACAGGAGGAACTGGTCGGTCTCCGGACCTCCAACGGCCTGCGCCGGCTGGAGCGTGAAGGCCGGCGACCCGTCGGTGTTCTCCGTCTGGCTCCCCGAGAAGGCCGTCCCGACGAGATCCGTCGAGCAGTCGTACAGGCTGGCCTTGGTGAACGAGAGCACCTGTGCATACCGGAACGACCCGGCCACCGACGGGAAGGTGAACTGGTTGGTCGCTATCGTCACGCGGTCGGCCGAGTAGCCGAGCCCCGGGTAGTCGGCCCACTGTGCACCGTCGCCCGGAACCTGGTCGCCCGGGAGGATCGTGGTGCACCAGCTGGACGGGTCGCCGGCGGTCGCGTCCGGGATCGTCGTGATCACGATGAGCGAGGTCCGTGGCGAGTCCTCCTGTACGAGGAAGACCATCACGAAGGTGTCGTGGTATTGGTCGTAGACCACCTTCGGGTCGAAGACGAAAGCACCCGCCAGCTTCGGGTCCACCGAATCCAGGTCGGACGGCCCCAGGACGGGGGAGCCCGCCAGGTCGAACAGCGCGAACGACGTGTTGACGGCCGTCAGGAACCACGACCCACCCATCGCGCCGGTGGGATCGGCGGGCGTGGCGCCGTCGATGTCGCCGATCGCGTCGAACCCGCCGAGGGCGGACGGGACCCTGGCCTCGAGCCCCGCCGCGATCGCACCGGAGCCGTTGGCTATGGCCGGGCGGCCAGCCGTGAGGGCTGACAGGGATGACCGCCGACCCAACGTCACCCTCGAGACCGGGTCTCCGACCACCGCCAACGGCCGAGCCCAACGAACCTGCCGATCGGCGTCTCCGTCACGGCCCGCGGTCGCGGGCGATGCCAGCAGTGCGAAGCCGAGCGCGAGCAGGGCAGCGGTCGCGATCGTCCCACGGGACGTGCGCATCCTGGGGTCCCCTTGTCGTGTCGGGCAACCCTACCGGCGACGGCTGGGCGCGTCGACTCACTCCGACCCCTCGCCCACGACGTGAACGGTTTGCTGCCAGTCCTCCGTGGTACGGCCGCCGTCGGACGGGGCGTACTGGTTCACTAGCGCAACGAGCGACGGATCCAGCGGATCTCGCGAGATCGCCGCGTAGTCGCCCCAGTTCTCGGGGCCCGGGATCGCCTCCATCCGCGCCGAGCCGCCAGCCAGCAGCAGCGAGACGCTGGCGGTCCGCCCGGGTCTGATCCTGGCGACCCAAGCGGACAGGAACTCTTCCAGGGGCGCACTCGCCCGCGAGTACGTGACGAACACGTTCCCACCTTCGTCGGTCCCGATCGCGGGCCACCCCACGTCTACCTCGGGTGCGCCTATCGTCCCGCTCCTCGAGACCTCAGACCGGTGAAGCTTCGGATCGACCTCCACCTCGTACCAGCGGATCACGGCCTCGTCGTAGCCACCGGTCACTCGGTCGGGCCGGAGGTCCCCGGCCACGACGTGGGCACCGTACACGTAGGCGTGGGGAAGGTCGGCGAACGCGTTGGTCAGCCGGAGGTCGCCCGGATCCCACCACGTGTTGGGCGCGCTCAGACTCCCCCCGCCCTGAGTCGCGTACGGCCCGATGCTCACGCGGCCCACCTCGAGAGCGGTGTTCTGCAACGAGAGGCCTCTGTCTACCTCGCGGAGCCGCCACAGCACGACGTAGTTCGGGCGTCCGTCCTGGAACGAGAGCAGGTACAGCGAGTTGCCCGAACCCACGGTGGTCGCGGGCTGGATCGTGAAGGCGATCGAACCGTCCGGGTTCCGCGTGCTCTCGCCCGCGAAGGTCTCCACTATCAGCTTCCGCTGGCAGTCGTAGAGACGGCTCTTGGGCATCGAGATCAGCTGGGCGCCCCGGTACGCGTCGGACCCGAAGTCGAACTGGTTCGACGTCACCACCACGTGATCACGGTCGTAGCCCAGACCCGGATAGTCGGCGAACTGCCGTCCGTCTCCGCCGGTGCGGTCACCTTCGATCTGCGCCCCGCACCACGTCCCGACATCGTCCGCCGTCGCGTCGGGGATCGCGATGACCAGGATCCACGACTTCTCTCGAACATCGTTCACCGCGAGGAACGCGACCACGAAGCTGTCGCGGTACTGGTCGTAGACGACCTTGGGATCGAAGACGTTGGTGCCGTTCGGCAGCGGGAACAGGGGCCGGAGCGGGTCCGGCCCTAGGACGGCCGCGCCGGTTCGGTCGTAGACGGCGAGCGAGGCGTTAACGGCCGTCACGAAGACCGACCCTCCGAGCGCTCCCGTCGGGTCCGCCGGCCAGTTCTCGCCGATGCGTCCGATCGCGTCGAACCCGATCGTCTGCGACGGCGCCGCGGGGGCCGGGCTCCCTATGGTGCGCTCCGCTCGCCACACGATCCGTCCATCCGGCAGCGCCCGGAGCTCGGGACCCTCGGTCGACCCATCGACCTGGTCCGGCCGCGCGCCGGGCACGGGAGCGTAGATCCGGGCCCTTGACGGAGAGAGTGTCTCCCCCACGGCCGCCGGGATGCTGAGCGCGGCGAGCAGAGCGCAGGCGAGCACTGCCGAGATCGCTCTGGTCGGCGTTCCCATCCAGGTCCTCCCCATGCGCCGCCCGGCGGGCCCGGTCACGCGCGGGTAAGGGTAACGGCCCGAGATCCGGATGCCCTGCATTGACGTGATCGAGCAACGGGTGGGACCATCGGCCTCCATGAGCGTGCGTGAGGATCGCTGGTCCTGTCCCCGGGGCACCTGAGTCCGGACCCGGCACCCCGGCACGCGTTCCAGACGCATCGCAGCCAGAGCCCCGGGCCCGAGCCCGGGGCTCGCTCGTGAAGGAGCCTCCGTGAAGGTCCACCCCGATCGCGAGACGTTCGACCGACTGGCGGAGGGTCACGCCCTCGCCCCGGTCTGGGCCGAGCTGCTCGCGGA
>DATEDE010000004.1:0-4625 GCA_035286545.1 Actinomycetota bacterium
CGCGTCGACCTCGAGCACGTAGGACGGCTCGGGACCCGAGACGCCGAGCCCGCGCCGCTGCCCCACCGTGAACGCGGCCGCGCCGCCGTGGTGCGCGAGCACGCGGCCGTCCATGTCGACGACCTCGCCCTCGCGCATCAGATGGGGCGCGATCTGGCCGAGGAAGCGCCCGGCGTCGCCGCTCGGCGCGAAGCAGAGCTCTTGCGAGTCGGGCTTGCTCGCGACCGGCAGGCCGAACCGCTCGGCAAGGGCGCGCGTCTCGGTCTTAGCGAGCCCGCCGACGGCGAAGATCGCACGCGAGAGCTCGCGCTGGCCGAGCATGTGGAGCATGTAGGACTGATCCTTCGACCGATCGAACCCGCGGAGCAGCCGCCACGACCCGTCCGGCGCGCGCTCGCTCCGCACGTAGTGACCGGTCGCCACGCGGTCGATCCCGAGCTCGTCGGCGCGCCGAAGGAACGCTCCGAACTTGATCTCGCCGTTGCAGCGCGCGCACGGGTTCGGCGTGCGGCCGGCCTCGTGCTCGGCCACGAAGTCCTCGATCACGTGCTCGTCGAAATCGAGTGTGAGGTCGCAGATCTTGAAGGGGAACCCGGCGATACTCGCGACCTCGGCCGCGTCGGCGCGGGCGGCCGGTCCGCAGCACCCGTGCTCGACCCCCTCGAGGTGGACCAACTGCATGTGCGAGCCCACGACCTCGAACCCCTGCTCTAGCAGCAGGCAGGCGGCGACCGACGAGTCGACGCCGCCGGACATCGCGACGAGCACGGAGCCCTTCGAGGACATCAGGCGCTCAGGATACGAGGCGAAGGCCACACGCCGAGAGATGTGACCGCGATCCTCCGCTCGCGGTCAGACCGCAGGCGCCGGCGCGGACAACCGCGCAGCTCGCTCGATCCAGGGCCGAGCCTGCAGTCCTTCGAAGATCCCCAGGGCCTCGTCGAGGAGCACCCGCGCCTCGTCGGGGCGTTCATGCGCCGCGAGCCACTCGCCGTGCTCGGTGAGCGTACCGCCGAGCCAGTACGGAACGCCGATCGCCCGGAACCGCGCTTCGGCGGCTCGGAACGTCTCATCCACGTCGGTGGCCTCGCCACGAGCCGCCATCAGTCGAGCATGAGCACGATCGCGGAGCGCTCGGAGCGAGGGCCAGACCTCGCTGGGACGGAGCCCGTCGATCGCGGCCACCAGTTCCTCGGTCTCGGACAGCTCGCCGAGATCGATGCTCGAGTCCACGGCCTCGGAGAAGCCAAGGCGAACGAGAGGACTGTCCGTCCCCATCTCGAGGCCGGCGTGGAGCGCGACCTTCGCGCTGGCGAGTGCGCTATCGGGCCGGCCCTCGGCTCGTTCGACGACGGCCACGAGCGCCGCTCGTCCGCCCTGCTTCTGCACGTCCCCAGAGTCTTCGACGGCCGACAGAGCGATGTGTCGAACGCGCTCGAGGGTCTCGGCGTCGCCGCGGTTAACGCAGATCGTCGGGAGCGCGGTCAGCAGCGCCGAGAGCTCGAGCGCGCCCGCCCAATCCGGGAGCTCGTTGGCCCGCTCGAGGGCCTCGTCCCAGCGTCCGAGCATGAACAAGGGGTACGGGATCGCCTCCAACAGGAGGTTCAGCCACAGGGAGTTCCCGGTCCGCCGCGCAAGGGCGAGCCCCTGCTCGTAGTTATCGAGGGACTCGTCGAGCCGGTCCCTGCCGACCAGCAGCTCGGCCAGGTTGTTGTACGCACGGAGCGCTGCCGAAGACATGTCGTTGTCCAGCGCGATCTCCAACGAGTACCGCAGCAGGCCGAAGCCTTCGAAGGGGCGTCCCCTCGACGTCTGGATGATCCCCTTGGTGTTCAGCGCTTGCGAGATCACCTCGGGCAATGGGATCGACTCGGCCACGTCCAGTGCGGCATCAACGCGCTCGGCGGCGAGTTCCTTCTCTCCCCGAAAGAAGTGGAGGCGGCCGAGCTCCGCGGCCACGTTCGCGGATACCGCGTCGGGGGGCTCCTTCGACAGCACTCCGAACGCTCGTTCCATGCGGTCGATCGCTTCGTCGAGGCTCCCGAGTCGCCACACGACATCCCCGAGCTGCGCCAGGACGCGGGCGGCCGCCTTGGCCTGTCCGTTCTCCTCGAAGGTTGCGAGTGCTGCCTCGAGATGAACGTTCGCCTGTTCGAGCCGCCCGCCGGCGCGGGCCATGACTCCGGCCCGCTCGAGCAGTTCGGCTCGAACGAGGGCGTCGTCGCTGAGCTGCGCCGCCTGTTCGAAGTGGCGCTGAGCGTCTGCCGGAGCCGCGAGCGAGGCCGCGCGTTCAGCCGCACGGACGAGCTGTCCCCGGGCACGGCTCCGGATCTCCTCGGCATCCGGCGCGTCGGGCGCCGCCTCGTACGCATCGAGGTAGTGGGCCGCGACGACCTCGACGATCTCCTCTTCCTCTCCCGCCCATCCCTCCTCGATGAAGGCGGCAGCCGCTAGGTGCTTGGTCTTGCGGTCCTTCTTCGCGAGGGTCTCGTAGGCGACCTTCCTGACTAGGTCTTGGAGGAAGCCGTACTGACCCCGCTCCGGCGACCTCAGGTCGGCCTGCAGCGAGACGAACTCCCTCCGCACGAGCGATGCGAGCAGAGGCTCCAGCTCCAGCTCCGGGATCCCGGACACCGCCGCGAGGCCTTGCTTGAAGAACACCTTGCCCAGTACGGCCGCGTCCTGGATCGCCGTCCGTTCATCCGAGCTGAGTCCGTCGAGCCGAGCCGCGATCAAGGCGTGAAGCGTCTCCGGCACCTCGAGCGACTCGATCGGACCGGTCGGCCGGTAGACGCTTCCCTCCCGCACGAGGAGTCCTCGGTCCAGGAGCATCCGAACGGTTTCGACGGCATAGAGCGGGACCCCTTCGGCACGCTCCAGGATCCTTGCCCGCGGGTCTCCGGCGAGGCCCGGTACGAGGCCGGTGACCAGTTCTTCCATCGCCTCCTCGGAGAGCGGCTCGAGGTAGGTGGATGAGTACCCGCGCTTGCCGGCACCCCAGGTCGGCCGGCGGTCGGCGAGCTCGGGGCGCGCGAGGGCGAGGATGAAGATCGGGTGGTTGCGGGACCACTCGAGCAGGTGCTCGATGAAGTCGAGTAGGCCGTCGTCCGCCCACTGCATGTCCTCGAAGACCATGATGACCGGGTAGCGCTCCGCGAGCCGCTCGAAGAACAGACGCCAGGCCGAGAAGATGTTCTCCTGGTCGCCCTCGGTCGAACCCTCGAGCCCCAGGAGGTGCGCCAAGCGCGGTTCGATCCAGCGTCGCTCCTCCGGGTCCGAGACGAACGCTTCGATGGTCGAGCGCAGCTTGACGAACGCGTCGCCGCCCTCCTCCTCCTCGGCGATCCGGCAACGCATCTTCACCATGTCGACGAGCGCCCAGTACGCGACTCCCTCGCCGTAGGACAGGCAACGCCCTCGGTGCCAGAGGCTCGTTTCCGCGAGACCGTCGATGTACTTCTCGAACTCCCACGACAGCCGCGTCTTTCCGATGCCCGCGATACCGGTCACCGAGACGAGCTGGGCCTTGCGTTCCTCGGCGGAGGCGTGGAGCAGTTCCTTGATCATCCTTAGTTCTCGGTCGCGTCCGACGAACGGCGCCTCGAGCGTCGAGGAGCGCTGCGCGCCGAGTGAGCCGGCGACTACCCGCACGGCCCGGTAGAGCGACACGGGCTCGGCCTTGCCTTTCAGCTCATGGACACCGGCATCCTCATAGACGATGGAGGCCTCGGTGGCGCGTGCGGTCGACTCCCCGACGTAGACCGATCCGGGGTGCGCCGCGGATTGGATCCGGGAAGCCGTGTTCACCATGTCGCCGGCGACCATGCCCTGGCCTGCCGCGCCGAGCGTCACCGCGGCCTCGCCCGTGAGCACACCCGCCCGTGCGCGCAGATCGGGGGCGCCGGCCTCGGCGCCGAGCTCGGCGACGGCCTTCGTGAGGTCTAGCGCCGCGCGCACTGCGCGCTCGGCGTCGTCCTCGGTCGCGACCGGCGTCCCCCAGACCGCCATCACCGCGTCGCCGATGAACTTCTCCACGACGCCGCCGTACCGGCCGATCAGCGTGCTGCAGGTGTCGAAGTACGTCGAGAGGAGCTCGCGGACCTCTTCGGCGTCTCGGGATTCCGACAGCGTGGTGAATCCCACGAGGTCGGCGAACAGGACCGAGACCAGGCGGCGCTCAGAGGCGGGAGCCTCGCGCACAGGCGTCGCCGTCGTTCCCGCGGCCGGTGCAGCTCCCGGCGCGAGGGCCGTCCCGCAGTCGCCGCAGAACCGCTTGCCCGGCTCGTTCGTGGCCCCGCAGTTCGGACACGAGGCCGCGAGCGGCGCGCCGCAGTCGCCGCAGAACCTCTTCCCCGGCTGGTTCTCGCCTCCGCAGGTGCCGCAGATCATCCCGCACCCAACCGTGACGTCGCGAGCTCGTCGAGGCGCTCGAGCCATGGGGTCGCCCGCAGCCGCTCGAAGATCTCGCGCGCCTCCTCCGACACCGCCGTGTCGGGCGCACCGCCACGCCGCAGCTGCTGCTCCGCACGCTCGATCAGCGTGACCGCCAGCCAGAATGGGGCCTCGATCTCTCGGAACAGCCGCACCGCCACCTCGAACCCCTCGTCGGCCGCGACGGGCTCGTC
>DATEDE010000005.1:0-4426 GCA_035286545.1 Actinomycetota bacterium
GGCCTCCGCGCCGGTCATCGCGTGACCCATCCGAGCGATCACGTCCGCCCCGAACGGGGCCTGCCGGTTGATCGTGGACTCGACCGCGGCGGCCCCGCCGCTCACCAGGTCCACGAGCGTGGCCACGACGGTCGTCGTCCCGATGTCGAGCGAGATCCCGAACATCGTCCCCGTCGTGTCGCCCGCGTCGACGTCGACCAGATGCTCGCCGACGAGCGTCGCGGTCATCTCGGCCGGTTCGTCCGCCATCGCGCGCGCGAGCCTCGAGTAGACGCCGGGGCCGTGCGTCGGTTCCAGGCCCTCGGCCTCCAGGGCGTCGAGGAGCCGGTGCAGGTGGCTGCGGTGATCCTCGAGCGAGGGCGCGTCGACCTGCACGACGACCTTCTGGACGTTGGGCTCCAGCAATACGAAGCGCCCGACGCCCATGGTGGCGGCCTTCGGCGTGACCTGGAGGTTCGGCACCTCGCACGTAGCGTCCTCGGTGATCTCCAGCTGGCACGAGAGGCGCCAGCCGCCCTGGATCTCGGCTTCCCCGAGCTTGCGGTGGTCGGCCGGTGTGGGTTCGTGGTGGCGGAGGCCCTCGACCACGCGCACCTTGCACTTGCCGCAGGTACCGCGGCCGCCGCAGGTGGACTCGATCGGCAGGCCCGCCCAGTGCGCGGCATTGAACAGGGTGGTGCCCGCGGGCACGTGCGCGGTCTTGCCGCTGGGCAGGTAGGTCACCTCGAGCTTGCGCACGCCCAGCTCCGACCCTCGGTCACGTCCACCCTCGCTCCATCGGAACGATGGTCCCACCATCAGGAAGGACGGAGAACGAGACGAACGTGACCGTCGGTCACTCCAGAGCTACCCGGGCGCGCCGCAAGGATCGTGCTTCTCTGTGCTGACACCGCCCTGGCCCCGATCGATGACGGCATATCCGCGCGGCCGCCACGCTGGCGCCGGTGACGCTGCGCACCCTGGACGCGATCTACCTAGCGACGGCCCTCAGCCTCGGTCCCGACGTGTCTCGGCTCGTCACCTACGACGACAGGCTAGCGCAGGACGCAGTTGCAGCGGGGATCGATGTGACTGCGCCGGGATCGGGGTAGGGCACTCGTTTCGACGCGGCGGGCGTTCTCGGCGAGCTCGCGTATATGAAACAGTGCCCCGCGGCGTTCCAGTCTCGATGAACGAGAGGGCGGCACCCATGCCTGTGGACCGTCGGCTCGAGGCCGTCCCGGCCTCGGCGGACTTCGAGCTCTTCTTCCGGGACGAGCGCGGACGCCTGTTCGGCTCGATGCTCCTGATAACCGGGAGCTCGCACGAGGCCGACGAGCTCGTCCAGGAGGCGTTCTTCAAGGTCTGGGAGCGTTGGGACCGGGTCGGTTCGATGGAGAACCCGACGGGATACCTGTACCGGACCGCCCTGAACGCCCAACGGAGCGCCTACCGCCGGGCGGTCCGAGCCGCGAAGCGGACGCTCTCGCCACCGCCATCGCCCGACCCGTTCGCGGCGGTGGCGGACAGGGACGAGGTGCTCCGGGCGCTGGGGGCGATGACCCCGCGCCAGCGGGCCGCGGTCGTTCTGACCGAGCTGCACGGGTACGACACCGACGAGGCCGCGAGCGCGATGGGGATCCGGCCCGGGACGGTCCGGGTGCTGGTCTCCAAGGGGCGCGCCGCGCTCCGAGCCAGGATGGAGCCGAACGATGCCTGACGTCAAGGACCTGCTGGAGCGCGCGCTCGAGACCGCCACGGCGGCCTCGCCGGCGCCGCGCGACGACTTCGACCGGTTCGTGCGGTACCGCGATCGCCGGCACCGGAACCAGCGGCTGGCCGCGGGCGCGGTCGCGCTCGTCCTCGCGGTAGCGGTGCTCGGCTCGGCCCTCGCGGTCCTGCGCACCTCCGACGCCCGTCGCCCCGGGAGCTCGGGCAGCGTGGTCCAGATCGATCCGGGCATCAACCAGGCCTGCGGGCCGAACGATGCGTGCTGGGACGCCGACGTGTTCACGATGCGCGTCGACGGCTCGGCTGTGACCAGGCTCGGGTACGGCGACGATCGCGACTTCGGGTACTCGTGGTCGCCCGACGGGCAGCGCGTCGCCTTCTACCTCGGCACCGGTGTCGAGGACGGCGAGCGCTTCGACTCGACCGCCGACATCTACACGATGGCGACGGACGGCACCGACGTGCGGCGGCTCACGGACGACCCCGGTCTCGACCTGTTCCCCGTGTACTCGCCGGACGGGTCGAAGATCGCGTTCACGAGCGACCGCGCCGGCACCGTGGACGTCTGGGTGATGGATGTGAACGGCTCGAACCAGGTGCGGCTGACCGCGTTCGAGGACGACCGACTCGACGACTACCACCCAACGTGGTCGCCGGACGGGGCGCAGCTCGCGTTCGTCCGCGGGAAGGTGCCGCCCGGCGCAGACGGCAAGCTCTGGGTGATCGATGCCGACGGCTCGAACGGTCACGTCCTGCTCGACGCACCCCTGGTGTCCTTCCCCGTCTGGTCGCCCGACGGCACGCGGATCGCGTTCGACACGGGTGATTGGCCCGAGGTGCGGGTGCAGATGCTCGGCCTGTCGAGCGGCGCCGTGACGGACATCGTGGCCGGCCACCTGCCGAGGTGGTCCCCGGACTCGACCCGACTCCTCGTGTCCCTCACCGAGGGATCCGGCGGGTTCGGGATCGTGGACCTCGACGCGCCGAACCGCCTGCAGGTCCTGCGTTCGACCGGGTGGGCCGCGGCCTGGTCGCCGGAGGGCCAGCGGGTCCTGTTCAACGACGCCGGGCTGACCGCGGGCTCACCCGACGACGCCACCGCCGAGCCGGTGCTACAGGCACCGCCGGCGGGCGAGGTCATCGCCGGGTTCACCGAGAGCGGGATCCCGTTCCTCGTCGTCCGGCACGATGATGGGACGCTGACGGCGGTCGAGGCGGTCTCGCCCCACCTTGCGACCGGTGACGTCCACAAGCTCCTCGGGTGGTGTGCCTCCTCGCGCACCTTCGACGACAGGTTCCACGGAGCCCGGTTCGACGAGCGCGGACGCTACGTGTCGGGGCCGTCCCCGAGCGGGCTGGTCCCGATCACGGTGGAGATCGTCTCGGAAGACCCGCTCACCTTCCGGCTTAGCGAGCGCCTGTCGGCCATCCCGCGGGATGACACCGGCGAGCGCCCGACCGGCCCTCTCTGCATGGACGTGCCCCTGCTCTCTCCCGGGATCGCTCCGGGTGGCCTCACCCCCGCCGAGCTCGCGGCATCCTCCCCCTCCGCTCCGACCATCGGCGCCCGCTGGTCGGTCGAGGGCACGCTGGTCGTGAGCCCCGACGGCGAGGCGCGCCTGTGCACCTCGTACGTCGACGGCGTGTGCGAGGCCGGCGCCCCCGTGACCGGTCCGGTCCCCGATGGACCGGACGAGCTCGTCATCGAAGGCACCTGGTACGTGATCGTTCGGACCGGGGTGCTCGACGACCCGATCCGCGCCCGGTAGCCGCCTCGGTTCCAAGCCTCACCATGGCCGGAACAGGTGCAGCGCCCGCTCGGTTCATCCAAGGGAAAGGCCCAGCGAGCAGGAGGACCACTATGCCGGTCACACGACTGAACCACGCGGTGCTGTACGTCCGGGACCTAGCCCGGACGGTCGGGTTCTACGAGGAGGCCCTCGGGTTCGAGGTCAAGGTCGAGATCCCCGGCCGGGCCGCGTTCCTGCAGGCCGGGGGGAGCAACAACGACCACGACCTGGGCGTGTTCGCGGTCGGTACCAACGTCGGCGACTCGATGGCCGGGCGCGCGACCGTTGGCCTGTACCACCTCGCGTGGGAGGTCGACACGCTCGCCGAGCTCGAGCGCATCGGCGCGAAGCTCGCCTCGATGAACGCCATCGTCGGGATGACCGACCACGGGACAACGAAGGCGATCTACGGCCACGATCCCGACGGGATCGAGTTCGAGGTGTGCTGGCTCGTCCCGGCCGACCTGCTCACACCCGACATACAGATGGGAACCCTGCCCCTGAACCTGCAGGCCGAGAAGGAGCGGTACGGCGCCCAGACACGAGGCGGCGTTGGCATCAGCTTCCCCGCGAAGGTCTAAGGTTCTGGTATGCTGTTCGCATGTCGGAACAGATTGCAGTACGCATACCAGACAGGTTGGCCGAGTCCCTTGAGGATCTCGTCGCCGCGGGGCGGTTCGAGACGAAGGCTGAGGCCGTCCGCTCGGCTCTCGAATCCCTGGTCGAGTCCGAGCGGAGGCAACGGGTGGGCGAGCTGATAGTCGAGGGCTATCGCAGGGTCCCGCAGGAAGACGACGAGGACCTCGCCTCCTCGACTCACCAGACCCTTCGAGCGATGGAGGCTGAGGAGAGAGAGCTCGGTCTCGAGTGGTAGCAGAACCCTCCCGGGGCGAGGTTTGGTGGGGCGAGGCCCCCGACGCGAAGCC
>DATEDE010000006.1:0-2732 GCA_035286545.1 Actinomycetota bacterium
CGCCGCGCCCACGAGCGCGAGCGCGGAGACGGTCACGAGCAGCTTCACACGCATCGCTCCGCCCTCCCGTTCCAGCCTGGGACGGCCGCCTTCTGGGCCGTCGCCACATCTACCGCCCGAGGCCGGAGATGGTTCCCGACCCGCCGGGATCTCATCGGAACCTCCGGGGCCCGGCCCCGGTCTCCCTGGACAGAGCGGCAAGACTCCGCGAGGGGAGGCGGCATGCGTTCGTTCCGAGCGATCGTCGTGATGGCGTTCGGCGTGGTGCTCGCGATCCCGCTGGAGGCCGGTGCGGACGGCGGCGCCCTCATCCAGTTCGACGAAACGCACTACCAGCCGGGCGACGCCGTGACCGGCGGGGGCTGGATCTACGTCCCGGAGAACAAGCAGTTCCTTCTCGACCGCGGTCCCTTCTACGCCCTCCTCGTGCCGGGGGGGCCGGCCATCCAGGAGGGCCGTCCGCTGCCCGAGGGCGTGATCCGCCTCGCCCAGGTGGGATTCGATCCCTACCGCAAGACCGAGTTCGAGCTGCACGTCTCGTTCACGATGCCGGACGTGGAGGGCGCCTACTACACCGTCGCGATCTGCAACGACCCGTGCACGATCTCTGGCTTCCGTGAGCCGTTGAACGGCCCGATCTCGGTCGTCCACACCGAGCGCGAGGCCAAGCTCCTCAACGAGAACTCCCGACTGCAGTTCACCGCGTACAACCTCCGTCGGAAGCTCGAGAAGGCCGAGAGGTCCGCCATCGAGCTCGAGGGCACGCTCGATGTGAGCCGTGACCAAGCCCTCGCCCTGTCGGCCCAGATCGGGAGGTTAGAGCGCGAGCTCGAGGCCGCGAACGACCAGCCCGCGCTCGAACCCGCCACGGCGATCGACGACCGCCCGCTGGTGGAAGCATGGGCGCTGTTCGGGCTCGGGATCGCGCTAATCGTGTCACTGCTGACCCTCGCGCTCGCGCTCTCGCGCCGCAGCGCACCGAGGGTGGTCGTGCCCGACACGATCGCCGAGCTCGACGAGCTCGCGCGGCAAGGGGAGCCGGAGCCTGCGACGCGGTAGCGCCCTTCCCGGGTGCCCCGGACTTCCGGTACCCTTGCGTTCCCCATGGACCGTCAGACCACGTTCCTGCTGGCCTTGGGCCTGCTGATCGCCGCCGCGGCCGTCGTTTCCGCGAGTGGCTGGATCCTGTTCGCGCGCGACCGGCGCGCCGCGCGCGTCCTGTCCCCCGCGCATCACGAGGCCGCCGAGGAGCACTAGGTGCTCGAGCTCCTCGACCTCCGCGAGCGGAGGGAGCGGCTCGAGCCCCGACGCCTCGAGATCGACCCTCACGTCTCCGACACCGTTCGCGAGATCGTTCAGCGCGTCCGCGATGAGGGTGACGACGCGTTGTTCGAGCTCGCCCTGAGGTTCGACGGCGCGAACCTGCGCGAGACCGGCTTGGTCGTCTCGCCGGGCGAGTTCGCGGTGGCGATCGATGCGATCCCTCGCGAGCTGCGCCTGGCGCTCGACGGCCTGATCGATCGCCTCGCCGATCTGCACCGCCGCCAGATCCCGCCGGAATGGTGGGACACGCGGAACGGCGTGCGGTTCGGCGAGCGCGTGACGTCCGTCCGCGCCGCGGGGTGCTACGTACCCGGCGGGCGTGCCGTGTACCCGTCGTCGGTCGCGATGACCGTTACGCCGGCGTTCGTCGCGGGGGTCGAGGAGATCGTCGTGACCACGCCACCGCGCTCGGACGGCTCGGTCCACCCAGAGGTGCTCTACGCGGCGAAGCAGGCGGGCGCGACCCGCGTGGTGAAGACGGGCGGCGCGCAAGCGATCGCCGCGCTCGCGTTCGGGACGGCATCCGTGCCGGCCGTCGACAAGGTCGTCGGACCGGGGAACGCATACGTGACGGAGGCCAAGCGCCAACTGAACGGCGTGGTCGGGATCGACGGGCTCGCGGGGCCTACCGAGCTCGTGATCGTCGCGGACGCCTCCGCAGACGCGGGGTTCCTGGCCGCCGACCTCGTAGCCCAGGCCGAGCACGACCCGGAGGCGGAAACCACGCTCGTGAGCACGGACCCGGCCGTGATCGACGCCGTCCGCGGGGCACTCCAGGCCGAGGTGCTTCGCGCCGGGCGGCGCGAGATCGTCGACGCCGCGCTGGCGAACGCCCGGGCGGTGCTGGTCTCCGACCTGGAGCACGCGGCCGAGGTCGTCGACGGCCTCACGCCCGAGCACCTCCAGGTCGTCCTCGAGGACGCGCGCGGGTTCGTCCTGAAGGTCCGGAACGCCGGCGCGATCTTCCTCGGCAACGCCACCCCGGTGCCGTTCGGCGACTACGGCGTTGCCTCGAACCACGTCCTGCCGACCGCGGGGACGGCGCGGTTCGCGAGCGGCTTGCGGACCGCGGACTTCCTGAAGACGACCAGCGTCGTGGAGATCGAGCCAGAGGCCGCCCGAAGGCTCGCGCGCGAGGTGAGCGAGATAGCGCGTAGCGAGGGTCTCGTCGGCCACGCCCGCGCCGTCGAGATCCGCGCCGAGCGGGAGCCAGGGCGATGAGCCCCGCGCTCCCCCGCCCCGGGCTCCGCGAGGTCGAGCCCTACGCTGCGCCCCAGCTCGACGTGCGAGCGCGCCTGAACACGAACGAGTGCCCCTACCCCCTGCCCGAGGCCTTCCGCGAGGACCTTGCCGCGGCCGTCCGCCTGCTGCCCCTGAACCGGTACCCGGAGCGCGATGCCGACGAGGTC
>DATEDE010000007.1:0-22554 GCA_035286545.1 Actinomycetota bacterium
GGCCCCCTCGAGGGTTGACTCGGGCCTGTAGCTCAGCACGGTTAGAGCGCATCCCTGATAAGGATGAGGTCGTTGGTTCAAGTCCAACCAGGCCCACCGGACGGAACAGGAGGCGGCGATGGCCGAGGATTCTGAGGACACGAAGAAGAAGAGCGGGTTCTTCGGCAAGCTGATGAAGATCGCTTTCATCGCGGCGATCGTCGCTGCGGTGGTGGCGATCTTCAAACGGCGCCGCGGCAAGGACCTCGACGAGGACGAGTGGCAGGAGCTACCACCGCCCGCCGGCGGATAGACTTCCCTCGCAACGAGTTCTGGCGGCCCGCGCGATGCGCGGTCGATCGATGTTCCCTCCCAACTAGACTTCGGCGCCGTGGGCAAGGACGTTCGCGCGCTGGCCGGCCGGGCGTGGGAGGCCGCTCACCGCGCGGCCGGCTCGGCGGGCGTCGAGCTTCGGCCGCTCGGCCGTTTGGAGGACGCCGACGCGATCCTGCGGATCATGGAGGCCACATGGGGTGGCCACGAGCCGTTCCCCAGGGAGATGCTCCGAGCGCTCGCCGACAGCGGCAACGTGCCGTACGGGGCTTTCGACGGCTCCGAGGCGATCGGCTACGTACTGTCGTGGGCGGGCGTCGAGCCAGAGGACGGGCTCCACGTGCACTCGCACATGCTTGCCGCGCTTCCCGATCGCCGCCACGGCGGTGTTGGGTACGCGCTCAAGCTCGCGCAGAGGGCCCAGGCGCTGGAGGCGGGGATCGCGTTGGCGCGGTGGACCTTCGACCCGCTCATCGCCCGCAACGCGTACTTCAACCTGCACAAGCTCGGCGCGATCGCCGATCGCTTCGGCCGCGATTTCTACGGCCCGATGGGCGACGCGATCAACGCGGGGGAGAGGAGCGACCGCCTGACGATCCGGTGGGATCTGGAGCGCGAGCCCGGACCCCGCCCCGTGGAGGCCTCCGAGGTGGTGCTGCGGGCGGAGGGCGAGCACCCGGGCGAGTGCCGATACCCCGGAGGTCGGGGATCGCTCGTGGAGGTCCCTCGCGAGTACCCGGAGCTCCGCGAGCGCGACCCAGACCTCGCGCTGCGCTGGCGCGACGCCTCCGCGAGCGCGATCGAGGCCTGCCTAGCGGCCGGGATGGTGGCCGCCGGGTTCGATCTCGAGCGGTCGGCCTACGTGTTCGTCACTCGTGAGGACGTGCCCGCATGATCCGGATCAGGTCGATCGAGCTCCGGCTGATCGGCCTCCCGCTGGTCCGGCCGTTCCGCACCAGCTTCGGCGAGATGACCGAGAAGCAGTGCGTGATCGCGAGCGTCGAGTCCGACGACGCCGTGGGCTGGGGCGAGTGCGTCGCCGGCGCCGAACCCGACTTCTCCGAGGAATGGAACGAGGGGGCCTGGCTCGTGCTCCGCGATCTCCTCGTGCCGGCCCTGCTTGCCGCGGAACTGGAGCATGCCGAGGACGTGGAGCGCGCCTTCTCGTCCGTCCGGGGCCATCCGATGGCGAAGGCGACGCTCGTGAACGCGGTGCTCGACGCCGAGCTGCGAGCGAGCGGCCGCTCGCTCGCAGCTCACCTCGGCGCGGAACGCGATCGGGTCGAGTGCGGCGTCTCGGTCGGGATCGCGACCTCGACGCCGGCGCTGCTCGAGCAGGTGGCCGGGTACCTCGCCGAGGGGTACCGGCGGGTCAAGCTGAAGATCGGACCCGGAACCGATCTCGAGCGGGTCGCCGCCGTGCGCGAAGCCCATCCGGACATCCTGCTCTCGGTCGATGCCAACGCCGCGTACTCGCCCGCCGACCTCCAGGTGTTCCTCGCGCTCGACGCGTTCGGATTGCTGATGCTCGAGCAGCCGCTGCACCACGACGACCTCGTGCAGCACGCTGCGCTCCAGCGGCAGATCACGACCGACGTCTGCCTGGACGAGTCGATCCGATCGGCCGCCGACGCCGAGGCCGCGATCGGGCTCGGGGCGTGCCGCATCGTGAACGTGAAGCAGGGACGCGTGGGCGGTGTGCCCGAGGCCCGCCGGGTCCACGATGTTGCGGCCGCGCTCGGAGTCCCCGTGTGGTGTGGGGGGATGCTCGAGACCGGGATCGGCCGAGCGACGAACCTGGCGCTCGCGGCGTTGCCGAACTTCCGCCTGCCCGGGGACACCAGCTCGAGCCGGCGATACTTCCGGGACGACCTCACGGAGCCATTCGAGCTGGCGCCCGACGGGACCATGGCGGTGCCGGTCGGACCGGGGATCGGCGTCGAGCCGCGGCCCGAGCGCCTGGAGGCGTGCACCCTTCGGCTGGAACGGTTCCAGAAAGAGTGACAAAACCGAGGGTCCGGCTTGACCGGCCCGAGCGGGGACCCGTATGGTGCGTCGTGAGGAGCCGCTGTGACCTTCGGGTTGCGGCGGTTCCTCATTTCTGGAGCCCAACCGTATGCCCGCCGCCGCCCACCGTCCTAGACTCCGACCGTCACTTGAGCGCGAGCGAGGACGGAGCCGATGAGGAAGCGTGTCATCAGGGCCGGCGAGATCGAGATCGAGGACTCGGAGGGTCGCGTCCGGGCGCGCTTCGGCGTCACCGACGACGACCTGCCGTTCATCTCCTTCTACGGGGCGGACGACAAGCTGAGGGCTCGTTTCGGCGTCCAGTCGGACGGGTCCGCCGGCCTCGCGATCGCCGATGACGACGGCAGGGTACGCGCGACGTTCGGGCTGTTCTCGGACGGTTCGGCGAGCATGGCCATGGTCGACCGCAACGGGAAGGTCCGCGCGAAGTTCGGCCTGGGCTCCGAGGGGTCGCCGACGTTCGCGCTCCGGAACAAGGACGGAGAGCTGGGGTTCGTGTACTCGCTCGCGCAACAGGGCTCGCCCACGGTTTCCCTGCAGGACGAGGACGGGAAGGTGCGTGCGCGCCTGGGCCTCGCGGCCGAGGGATCGCCGATCCTGCGGCTCCTGAACAAGGAGGGCGAGCTGCGGGCGGTGCTCGGGCTGACCGGCGAGGGGACGCCCGTGATGCAGTTCCTAGATGACGCGGGCGTACCGACCTTCACCGCTCCGACCTCGATGCAGGGCTCGGGGCCGCCCGCGCGGCCGGCCACCGAGGCAGAGCAGCCGGCCGAAGGCTGAACGCTCATCGGGTTGGTGGGCCGCGGCCCTCGTCGTCCAGCAGATCCTGCTTGTGATGTTCGCGCTAGTCGCGAGAGCCCTTCACCGTCGCCCTCGCCGTAGATCGTTCGCGGCCGAACACCGTACCGCTGCCTATCATGGCTGGGCGGGGGCGTAGCTCAGCTGGTAGAGCACCTGCTTTGCAAGCAGGGGGTCGGCGGTTCGAGTCCGCTCGCCTCCACCGAAGTGGGCTGCTTGCCGCTCCCCTGGCCAGCCGTCACACTTCCAGCCCAGATGAGCGGGGGAAGCGCGTGATCGGAAGGTCAGCACGGCTGGTATGGGGTGGGATCACCCTCTTGCTCCTCGTGCTGCTGGTCGGCTCGTTCCTGCTTTCTCGCGGCTCGATCGAGGAGAGCGAGCAGGAGGCCGAGCGCCGCGCCGAGGCGTTGGCGGCATCCGTTCTCTTCGACCAGCTCACCACCGATACGGTCTCCGGGGACATCTTGGGTCCGGAGTACCGGGAGCTGATCATCGCCGTCCAGGCAGGGATCTTGTCCGACGATAGGGTCGCGCAGGTCCGGATCTGGAAGACCGATGGCGACCTGATCTTCTCGACAGCGCAGCGAGACAAGATCACCGAGTACGTTGCGCAGGACAACCCGCAGATCCAGCAGGCGGCCGAGGGCGAAACCAACAGCCTCGTCACCAACACGACGGTGGCCGCTCGATCCGGGCTCGAGGGATCGAACGAGCAGCTGTTCGAGACGTTCATGCCGCTCCATCTTGCGAACGAGCTATCGGTCTCCGGCGTTGTGCAGATCGACCAGCGGTACGAGGAGATCCGCGCCGAGGCCCTGAGCGTGTGGCGCCCGGTCCAGATCGCGGTGGCGTTCCTGCTCCCAGCGGCGATCGTGCTGTTGGTCCTATCGATCCGTAAGGGCGACGAGCCCGAGGCCGTCACCGTCGGCGCACCAGGGCGGGCCGACGCCGAGGTCGTCGTAGATGACCGCGTCCTCCGCGACGCCGAGGAGCGGGCGCAGGCCGCCGAGCGCGCGGCGCGTGACGCCGAGAGCCGCATGGCCGGAACGGAGAAGCGCCTGCGCGAGGCCGAGAAGGCCGGCACGACCCCCTCGATGCTGAGCAGGATCGAGGAGCTAGACCTCAAGCTGCGTGCCTCGGAGGCCGAGCGGGAACAGTACCTCGGCGAGCTTCAGCTCCTGAGGACACAGCTCGGCGAGCGCGACGCGGAGGTCGCCACCCTGCGCAAGGGAGCCGTCGCCTCGGCGGACTCGGCGATCGCCGAGAAGGCCATCGCTGAGGCGGAGCGCCTGATCGCGGCGTCCGAGACCAGGGCCGCCTCGGCCGAGGCTCGCGCCGCCGACCTCGAGGCCGAGCTGCAGGCCGCGACAGCCGCCGCTACGACCGCGGCAGCTACTTCGGCCGAGGGCGAGGACGCGAAGACCAAGGTCGATCTGGACGCGGCCGTCACCGAACGCGACGCGTTGACCGCGAAGGTCGTCGAGCTCGAGACCACGCTATCGGGGGCCCGGGCGACGATCCTGAGCAAGGACAGGGAGCTCGAGGCCAGGGCTGCGTCTGCTCAGGAGGCGGCCGCGGTCGAGGAGCAGATCCGGGCGGCCGAGCTGAAGGCTAGCGACGCTCATGAGCGGCTCCTGGACGCCCAAGCGCGTCTGGAGGAGTCCGAGGCCAAGCGCGCGAGCGTCGAGGGCCGACTCCCCGAGCTCGAGGCGGGGCTTGCCATGCTCGCCGAGCTCGAGGGCCGGGCCACGCGGGCAGAGTCCGCACTCGCGGACTCCTCGGCCGAGCTGCAGAGCGCCGACGCAGCCCTCGCCGAGCTTGCCGCCGAGCTCGAGCAGGCGAAGGCGGCCGTCCCTACCGCCGACGGCCCGTCGGCGGCGGAGCTCCAGGCCCGCGTCGCGGAGCTCGAGGCGGCGCGGCGCTCCGACATCGAGGAGCTCCAGCGCGCGCAGGAGGCCCTCGCCAACACACAGGTGGAGCTGACGAACGCGAACCGCAAGCTGAAGGAAGCCGATGGCCGGATCCGCGAGCTCGGGTCCGAGGTCGCGCCTGCTGCCGAACCCGAGCGCGCCCCGGTCCCCGTCCCGGACTACGTGACCCGCGAGACCGAGAACGCTCGCCGCGAGCCCGAGTACGGCCCCCGAGAGCCGACCGCCGCCGCCCAGCCAGAGCAGGAGGCGCCGGCCGAGGTCTCGTCCTTCGCCGCCCGCCTCTCCAGCCTCCGTCAGGAGATCGCGGCCGCGACGCAGCCACCCGCCGAGGTGCCGGCCGAGGACCAACCGCCGGCCGAGGAGGAGGGGCTCTCCCTGCGAGAAAGGCTTGCCCGGGCCGCCGCGGCCCGGCATCGCGGGCCGCTGTCCTGAGCGGCCGCTACAGCTCGCGGAGCAGGTCCACCGCGTAGGTGTCGAGCAGCGTCTGCTCTACCGCCCGAGCCTCGAGCAGCCGGGGGGTCCGATAGCCGTATCGCCACGACAGCTCCAGGTGAGGCTCGCAGAGCGGGACCATGCGACCGCCACGGTGACGGACGACGACCGAGCACCCGCTGGGCGCGCGCGTACCCCACAGGCAGAAGCAGAGGTAGCAGATCAGGTGGAGCCGCTGCGGGTACCCGAACTCCGCTCTCAACCCGTGGGCGTGCTCGACCACGCGTCCCCAAACAGCGACCGAGCCGAGGGCGGCCGGATCCCGCGTCCGGCGCAGGAGGTCCGGGTCGTACATGGCGTGGAGCCCGCACGAGCAGTCGAGCTCCGGGACGCGATGGGAACGACTTCGGGTACATGTCGCGCTCGAGGGCGACCGCGCCGGCCACGGTCTACCGTCGCCCGCGATCGGCAGGAGTCGGACCTCGCCGCCGTCCCGCGACCCGGAGAGCGTCCAGGTCCGCCAAGCGTGGATCGGCTCGAGCAGGAGCGTCGGTGATGCGTCGAGCCGGGCGGCGAGCATGAGCGCAGGCTAGGCCGAGCGATCGGCCGGTTCGGGCTCCACGTTCGGCTCGACGGGGAGCGGCTCGGGGTTCGGGAGGTCTATCGGCAGCGGCATCGAGATCGGCTCGATCTCGATGACCCTTCGGGGAGGTCCGATGTCCACTGGCGCCTCCGGCGGAGATGGGTTCCACGACCAGCCTACCCTGCGGAACGTCCGTGGTGAACCCAGAGCTTGCTGTCTCCTTCAGTGGACCGGCCTGTGCCCATCCGGCTCGGAGCTGTGCCCGTTCGGCTCGGGCCAGAACAGCGCGACGGCGATGAGGGCCAGCAGGAGCAGTCCTCCGATCACGGCCAGCGTCATCGTCCTCACCTCCCGCTCCAGTGTGGGAGATGGCGTGTGCGCAGGGCTTCGGCTCTTGGGCCTGGGAGGCGGGGGACCTTCGTCAGCGACGGCGCACGAGCTTGTAGATGCCGTCGAAGTCGCTGAGGAAGATCCGCCCGCCCGGCCCGACCTCGAACGAGAGTGTGCTCGATCCGTGGTCGTAGATGACCGACCGCCTCGCGACGCCCGCGCCGGAGTCGGTCAGGATCATCCGCGTGACCTCACCGTTGTTCACGGCGCCGAAGAACGCCGCACCCTCGCTTCGCCTGCCTAGCTGGCAGCCGTCGCAGAAGGCGATCCCCGTGATCCCGACGGGGTTCTCGAAGAAGAGCTCGGGCCGCGCCGGGTCGGGGCCGTCCTGGTTCGTGTTGCCGGGGGAGGAGCCCTCGCATGTCGCGTTCGGTCCCCAGCCGTAGTTCCAGCCTCTGCGGATCAGGTTCACCTCGTCGTTGCACGAGGGACCGTTCTCCGTCTCCCACAGGACCCCGTCTTCGGGGTTGAAGTCGAAGCCGAAGGAGTTACGGATCCCGAAGGCCCAGACGCGATCGCCGAACGGGTTGTTACCCGGCACGTCGCCGCTGGGCGTGATCCGGATGATCTTGCCCCGGTCCTCCTCGGACAGGTCCTGCGCGTTGGCGGGATCATGCGCGTCACCGACGATCGCGTAGAGCTTGCCGTCGGGCCCGAACGCGATCCTGCCGCCGTTGTGGTACGGGCTCCTCCCGGCGATGCTCGAGAAGACCACCGTCTCCGCGCCGCCCGATCCGTCGCGATCTCGGATACGCAGGATCTGATTACGCAGCGCGCCGCCGACGGTGCGGGTCACGTAGACGTAGACGAACGGCTCGTTCGGGTAGTCCGGGTGCAGCGCGATCCCGAGCATCCCACGCTCGCCCGAGCCGTCGACCCCGCTCACCGTCTCGAACAGGTCGTCCGAGCCGCCGTCCAGGTCGATGACCCGGATCTCGCCGGTCGACTTCTCCACGTACCAGATCTGCTTGCCGGGCCCGAACGTGAACGCCACGGGCTCGTCCAACCCGCCCGCTACCTCGACGGCGTCGATCGCCGGCGCGGCCGAGGCCGCGCCGGCCCCGATCGCGAGCGCCCAGGCGACGACGAGGACAGATCCGAGCGAGCGGGCCAGCTTCAGGACCATGCGCGGGCTCCTCTACAGTGCGTCTGGCATGACCACCTCGATCTTCGGCAGCGTCGTCCACCGCGTGGAGGATCCCCGGTTCCTGACCGGGGACGCCCGCTACGTGGACGACCTGTGTCCCGAGGGGGCCATGCGGGCCGTGTTCGTCCGCTCCATGATGGCGCACGCGCGCCTGCTCGGCATCGACGCGTCGCAGGCGCTCGCGCTGCCCGGGGTCGCGGCGGTCCTGGTCGCCGCGGACCTGGATCTCATGCCTCAGCCGCCCTCCGGTGAGGTGCTGGGACCGTTCGAGCGCCCGGTCCTGGCCTCCGAGGTCGTCCGGTTCGTCGGCGAGCCCGTCGCCCTGGTCCTTGCCGAGACGGCCGCCCTCGCAGAGGACGCAGCCGAACTCGTGGCCCTGGACCTCGACCCGTCGAACGCGGTGATCGACCCCGAGGCGGCGCTCGGTCCCGACGCGCCAGTGTTGTTCCCCGAAGCCGGGACCAACGTTGCTGCCGTGTTCGAGGAGGCATGGGATGAGGACGTGCTCGCCGACGCCGAGGTCATCGCGCGGCTCCGGGTCCGCATGCCGAGGCTCGCGCCGGTGCCGATGGAGTCCAATGCACTCCTCGCGGTGCCGGGCGAGGATCCGCTCCTCACGCTGTGGGTCTCGACGCAGATCCCGTTCGACGTGCGGAACGACGTGGCCGAGTGGCTCGGTCTGAACCGGGCGGACGTCCGGGTCGTCGCCACCGATGTCGGAGGCGGCTTCGGGGCGAAGCTGCAGGTATCGCCCGAGTACCTCGCCGTCGCCGCGGCGGCGCTGCGACTGCGCCGCCCCGTGGCGTGGCAGGAGTCCCGGTCGGAGAGCATGCTCGCGCTGACGCACGGCAGGGCTCAGGTACACGACGTGCAGATCGGAGCTCGCAGGGACGGGACGCTCGTCGGGCTCCGTGTCGACATCCTGGCCGACCAGGGCGCGTACCCGATCGCCGCGTATCTCGCGCCCACGACCAGGACGATGTTGCCGGGGGTCTATGCGATCCCGCGGGTCGCCTCCCGGGGCCGCTGCGTCGTCACGAACGCGACCCCCGTGGCTCCCTACCGAGGAGCCGGCCGGCCCGAGGCCACCCTGTCGATCGAGCGCGCGATGGACGCCCTGGCGTTCGAGCTCGGACTGGACCCGATCGAGCTGCGCCGCCGCAACCTGATACCGCCCGAGGCCTTCCCCTACGTCACGGCGACCGGCGAGACCTACGACACCGGCGAGTACGAGCGCGCCATGGACGAGGCCCTGCGCCTTGCGGGGGTCCGCGAGCTACGCCTCGAGCAGGTCGAGCGCCGGGCGCGCGGGGACAGGCTCGCGCTCGGGATCGGGATGTCGGTCTACGTGGAGGTGACCGGCGCCACGCGCAAGGAGCTCGGCTCGGTCGAGGTCGAGACGGACGGCTCAGTGACGGTTCGCGTTGGGACGTCGTCGCAAGGGCAGGGTCACGAGACGGCGTTCGCACAGCTCGCCTCCGGCATCCTCGCGGTCCCGATCGGCTCGGTGCGAGTGATCCATTCGGACACGGCGGCCGTCCCCCGAGGCGAGGGGACCTACGGCTCGCGCTCGCTGCAGATCGCGGGGTCCTCGGTGTTCGAGGCGGCCGAGACCGTGGTCGAGAAGGCCCGCCGCCTGGCCGCGCACCTGCTCGAGGCCGCCCCCGAGGACGTGACGCTCCTGCCCGATGGCCGCCTGGGCGTGACCGGGGCGCCACACGCGTCGCTCCAGTGGCGCGAGCTGGCCGTCGTGGCCGCGGATCCGCCCAAGGGGTTCGAGCCGGGGCTGTTCGCCGAGACCCGGCGCTACCAGCGAGAGCACACGTTCCCGTTCGGCGCGCACGTCGCGGTGGTGGAGGTCGACGTGGAGACGGGCGACGTGCGGCTGATCCGGCACGTGGCTGTGGACGACTGCGGCCGCGTGTTGAACGCGATGCTGGTGGAGGGTCAGGTACACGGGGGACTCGCTCAGGGGATCGCGCAGGCGCTGTTCGAGGAGGTCGTCTACGACGAGGGTGGCACACCGCTCACCACGAACCTGGCCACTTACCTGATCCCCTCGGCCACCGAGCTGCCCGCCTTCCTGACCGCCAGGACGGAGACCCCAACCCCGCTCAATCCGTTGGGGGCCAAGGGGATCGGGGAGTCGGCGACCATCGGCTCGACACCCGCCGTGGTCAACGCCGCGGTCGACGCGCTGTCGCACCTCGGGATCTCCCACCTGGATCCACCGCTCTCGCCCGAGCGCGTCTGGCGCGCGATGATCGCCGCGTCGTCCGGGTGATGAGGTTCGTTCCGTTCGCCGTGCTCCTAGCGCTTCCCACCGTCGCATGCACCCAGCCGGTCGAACGCGTGACCGGGGTGCTCACTCCCTCGCCGGATCGGAGTACGACGCCGGCGGGCGAGCGGGTCACCGAGGTCGTCGGGGAGACGATCGTCGTGGAGACGCCGTTCGAGAACGGCGAGGTCGGTACCCCGGTCTCCGTGACCGGCATGGCCGATGTGACCGGGGCCGCGGTGACGGTCCGGGTCCTGGACGAGGCCAAGAGCGAGCTCGCGCAGGCGATCGTGGAGGCGAGTTGCGGCGATGGCTGCGTCGGGACCTTCGCGGCCGAGCTCTACTTCTTCGTGTCGGAGCCGCAGCCCGGCTGGATCGAAGTCTCCGGCGCGTCCACGACCGGCCCCGCGCCGAGGGTCCTGGTGCCCGTCATCCTGTTCCCGTAGCCCCTGCTAGGGTTCCGCTCGCGATGCCCGACGAGACCTGGGAACAGCGGTTCCTCGCACCCACCCGTACCCTCCCGGGATGGTCGGATCACGCCCCGGAGCGAGCCGTATTCACCTCGGACGAGGAGGGGTCCTTCCAGGGGTACACGTGGGACCGGTCGACCGGCGCCATCCGCAGGTTCACCGATGAGCGCGTCGGGGCCGTGTACGCGACCGTGTCCGGAGACGGCTCGGAGGCGATCTGGTTCTCCGATCCCACCGGCGACGAGTCCGGTCGCTGGCTGGCGTTGCCCTTCGAGGGCGCCGGCGAGCCGCGCGAGCTGTTCGCGGGCGCTCCGGCCGGCTGGCCCGATGGATTGGCGCTAGGCCGTGACCTGGTGGTGGGCGTGATCGCCGACCGCTCAGGGTTCGCCGTGTACGTATCTGAGCGCGGAGGCCCGGCCAAGGAGATCCATCGTGACGTCGACGCGGTCGGGTTCTCGGGCACGGATGCGCACCTTGAGGGCTTCGACCACGTGGGTCTCTCGGCCGATGAGCGCCTGGTGTGCCTGGAGGTTGCGCAGGACGGCGACAACATCCACCGCGCTCTCCTGGTCCTTGACCCCCGGACCGGGGCGGAGGTCGGACGCCTTGCGGACGGTCCCGGGCGCTCGATCCACGCGTTCGGGTGGTCGCCGGTGCCCGGCGACGAGCGTCTGTTGTTCGGTCACGAGCGCGACGACGATCGGATGCGGCCGGGGATCTGGAACGTGGCGACGGGTGAGCGCAGGGACCTCGCGGTCGACCTTCCGGGCGAGGTGGTCCCGGTCGACTGGTGGCCCGATGTCCGCTCGATCCTGGTGGTCCACCTGTTCAGGGGGCGCGACCGCGCCTATCGCTGCGACCTCGATCGAGGGAGCCTCACCGATCTCCCGCATCCCTCCGGCGAGATCCACGGCGCCCGGGTCCGTCCCGACGGCCGTGTGTGGTTCCGCGTGTCAAGCGGCGCCCGCGCCCCCGTCCTGGTCGACGACACGGGCGCCGAGGTCCTCGCGAACGCCCCGGGTGGCCTGCGCGAGGGCCGGCCCTACCGCGACTGGGTCTTCCGTAACCCCTCGGGCGACACCGTCCACGGATGGTTGTGCACGCCGCCGGGCGACGGGCCGTTCCCCGTGTACCTCAAGGTCCACGGGGGACCGACCTGGCTGTACCTGGACACGTGGTGGCCCGACGTGCAGGCCATCGTCGCCGAGGGTTTCGCTGTAGCGATGGTCAACTACCGCGGTTCGCTCGGCTACGGACGGGCCTGGCGTGACCACATCATCGGCAACATCGGGTTCCCCGAGGTCGAGGACGTCGTGGCCGGCCTCGACGACCTCGTCGCCCGCGGCGTGGCCGACCCTGCCCGCGCGGTGATCGGTGGGTGGTCGTGGGGCGGCTACATCACGCTGCTAGCGCTCGGGACCCACCCCGACCGGTTCGTCGCCGGGGTCGCGGGGGTCCCGGTCGGTGACTACATGGAGTCCTACGACGACTCGGCGCCCTCGCTCCAGGCCTACGACCGTTCCCTCGCCGGGGGCATCGTTCACGACATCCCCGAGTTCATCGCGGAACGCTCGCCGATCACCTACGTCGACCGGGTGACGGCGCCCTTGCTGGTCCTGGTCGGCGAGCACGACACCCGGTGCGTCCCGGGGCAGGTCTACCGGTACGTGGATTCGCTCCGCGCGGCCGGCGGCGAGGTCGAGGTGTACTCCTACGACGAGGGACACAGCTCCTACGTCGTCGAGGAGGAGCTTCGCGAGTGGAGGACGGTCCTCGGGTTCCTCCGCCGGCGCGTCCCGCTACCGTGACGAGCTAGACGATCCCCTGGTCGAGCATCGCGTCGGCCACCTTCACGAAGCCCGCGATGTTGGCGCCGTTCACGTAGTTGCCGGGCGTGCCGTACTCCTCGGCCGTCTCGCGGCACTGCTTGTGGATCGCCTTCATGATGTCCTTCAGGCGGGCCTCGACCTCTTCGCGCTCCCAGCCGATCCGCAGCGAGTTCTGCGACATCTCAAGGCCCGAGACCGCGACGCCGCCGGCGTTGGCGGCCTTGCCGGGGCCGTAGAGGATCCCGGCGCTCACGAACTGCTCGACGCCCTCGGGGACCGTCGGCATGTTCGCGCCCTCGCTGACGACGTAGACGCCGTTGGAGAGGAGGTTCGCCGCGTCCTTCGCGCTGATCTCGTTCTGGGTGGCGCTCGGGAAGGCGCAGTCGGCGGGGATGTCCCAGAGCGCGTTGTGGTCGTTGGGCTCGGCGGGGTGGAACGTGGCGCTCGGGTACCTCTCGACGTACTCGGCGATGCGCCCACGGCGCACGTTCTTCAGGTCCATCACCCACTCGAGCTTCTCGGTGTCGATCCCGTCCGGGTCGCGGATGAACCCGGCCGAGTCCGACAGCGTGATCGGCTTGGCGCCCATCGCGAGCAGCTTCTCGATGGTGTACTGGGCGACGTTGCCGCTCCCCGAGACCAGGCAGGTCTTGCCCTCCAGGCTGTCATCGCGCGTGTTCAGCATCTCGTGCGCGAAGTAGACGGCGCCGTACCCGGTGGCCTCGGGCCGGATCAGCGAGCCGCCCCAGTTCAGTCCCTTGCCCGTGAGCACGCCGGTGAACTCGTTGCGGATCCGCTTGTACTGGCCGAACAGGAACCCGATCTCCCGGCCGCCCACGCCGATGTCGCCGGCGGGGACGTCGGTCTCGGGGCCGATGTGGCGCTGGAGCTCGGTCATGAACGACTGGCAGAAGCGCATGACCTCGGCGTCGCTCTTGCCCTTGGGGTCGAAGTTGCTGCCGCCCTTGCCGCCGCCCATCGGCAGCGTGGTGAGGGCGTTCTTGAAGACCTGCTCGAACGCGAGGAACTTCAGCATCCCCAGGTACACGGTGGGGTGGAACCGCAGCCCGCCCTTGTAAGGGCCGATCGCGCTGTTCATCTCGACCCGGTAGCCGCGGTTGATCTGGACCTGCCCCGTGTCGTCCACCCACGGGACGCGGAACATGATCACGCGCTCGGGTTCGATGATCCTCTCGAGGATCTTGGCTTCGTGGTAGTTCGGATGGCGGTCCAGGACGACCTCCAGGGAGGTTGCGACCTCGGCGACGGCCTGGTGGAACTCGGGTTCCCCGGGGCTCCGGCCGACCACGTCCTCCATCAACCGGTCGACGTACTTACTCACCGTTGCTACCTCCCTCGTCCGGGCACGATCTGGTGCCGCCGGAAGCGTACACGCGGCCGGGGCCCCGATATGGGCCATGAGCCCCCTCGAACGGCGGCCGACCGACCGTCGGTCGTGCCTGCGTAGACTCGGGTCGAACCCGGAAGGAGCGTGGCTCGTGTGAGCTGGTGGGTCGTGCTGACGGCCGTGCTGATGGGCCTGGCGATCGCCTGGCTGGGGATCACCGCGCTAAGGGCGGCCTCGGGGGCGGGTCGTGGGCCCGCCGAGGGGTCGGAGCCGGAGGACGTGCAGGACCTGGACGTCTTCCTCGTATGCCGCGAGTGCGGTACCGAGTTCCAGGTCACCCGGCTCGGCGAACTTCAGATCCCGCGTCACTGCGGGGAACCGATGGAGCTCGTGCGCCGGCCCCGAACCTCCTGATCCCGGGGTTTCCACACGCCGTTTCCCCGCTGCAGGCACGGTTATCCCCAGCATTCCCCACAACCACGGCAGCCAGCCGAAAAGCGAGGGTCGGGGGTGGCGCGGACACGGCTTCCCACATGTGGGGAAGCCGTGGGGGAAATCACATCTGTGTGATTCGGTCGGGGTCGCTCAGCGCCACTGGGTCGCGGCGACGAATCCTGCGGCGATCACGCCCAACCCGATCCACAGCCAGTGCTGCTGGGTACCGCCGGGGACCGCGCCCATGTAGTTCAGGACGATGACCAGCACGCCCGCGAGGATCAGACCGAGGACCAGGAAGCCGTACCAGCGCGGGCTCGCCTTCGGCTTCGCCTTAGTGGGCGGCGCCGCGTAGGGGCGGTTGGACCGCTTCTGGCGCTGTCGGGACTTCGGCATCGCGGCGTCGATGTTACCCGGGCAGCAGCGTCAAGGACCGCTCGGCTGCGGCCTCGACGGCGGGGCGCGAGAACGGGCACGACCGCAGCTCGCCCCGGGCCCACAGCTCGGTCTGGTCGTTCCAGTGGGGCGAGACCGGGTTGCCGGACTGACCGGTCGTGAGCACGGCCTCGGCGCGATCGACGTCGGCGAGGTCGACGACGGTTCGCCATGAGGGGATCACGACCGCGTCGAAGCCCAGGCGCGCGTCCACGCCCGCCTGGAGCACGGTCTGCTCGTCCCCGCCGAGCTCGTGCTCGGCCGCGACGAACATCGCGCCGATAGTCGGCATCCGGGCGAGCGGGTGCGCGAACCGCACCCTGTGCAGGGCCCCCCAGCGCCAGGCGACCGGGTGCTCGCCGAGGCGCTCACGGAGCGAATCGAGCGCGTCCTCGAGTGCCCCGGCGAGCAGGTCGTCCCACCGACCCCCGCCGGGTGGTTCGTCGCCTTCGAGGAGCGCCGGAAGCGCCGCGCAGGTGAACGCCTCGCGCCAAGCGAAGTACGCGGCGAACGTCTCCGGGTCGGCCTCGGCGTTCAGCACCCGGGCCGCTATCGCCCCCAGCCACGTCTGGTACACGGCCGCCTCGGCGGAGTCGGCGCGGAGGTCTCCGTCCCAGGCCCCGAGCTCGGCGAGCGCGTCCGTCGCCTCCGGCGTCGAGGGCAGGGTCGCGAGCAGGCGCGGGAGCAGCCGGCGGGCAGGGAGCGAGACCGTGTCGACCTGCATCCGCGCAGCGCCGTCTACGTCGAGCGCGGGTTCGGCCTCGAGGATCTCCGCGATCCGCTCTGCGCGGAAGCTCGTGTGGAAGTCTCCGCCGATAAGGCGCGGGTAGTCCTCGTCGTGGATGCGGTTGTTGGCGGTGACGATCCATCCTCGGCCCGGGTCCTTCGACCACGGCAGGTCCTCGAAGGCGATCCAGCCGTCCCACTCGTGCTCAGAGGTCCAGCCGGGAACGGGGGCCGATCCGTCGCCGCGGCGCCGGATCGGGTAGCGCCCGGTGCACTGGTAGCCGATCGTCCCATCGACGTCCGCGTACACGACGTTCTGGCCGGGGCACGAGAGTTCGCGGAGGGCTTCGCGCGCGTCCTCGAACGACGCCGCGCGCGCCAGGTCGATCAGCGCGCTCGGCTCCAGCAACCCGTCGGCGGCCGTCCAGCGCAGCGCGATCGTCTCCTCGAGCGGCTCGAACACGTCGCCGACGACGCCCACCGGGGCCGTGTCCAGGATCGGTCCGTGGCGGGTCTCTCGCACCCGGAGGCCCACGGGCTCGGCGCCGCGGACCGCGATCGTCTCGTCGTGCACCGTGAGTGGCTCCCAGGCGCCGTCGAACTCGGCCGCGGTCCCGTCCGGCGAGAGCCGCTCGACGTAGAGGTCCTGCACGTCGCCGGTCACGTTCGTGATGCCCCACGCGTGGTGTGCTGTTGTCCCGATCACGACGCCTGGCGCGAACGGGAACGCCACGCCGCGCGCCTCGTACCCGGGCGCGCGCAGGTGGATCTCGAACCACGGCGCGGGCTGGCCGACGAGCAGGTGCGGGTCGTTCGCGAGCAACGGCTTCCCGCTCGCGCTCCTAGAGCCGGCCACCACCCAGTTGTTCGAGCCCTGACCGCGCGAACGCGGCAGCCCCTCGAGCAGCCGCCCGGCGAGCGAGCCCGCTGCCAGGATCGGGGGCTCGGGCGCGAGCGGCGGCAGCAGCGTCTCGGCTAGGCGGTCGCCGAGGCTCTCGCGCAGGCGCACGCGGAGCAGCTCGGCGTCCCAGTTGCCCGAGAGCCCCCACGCGATGTACGCGAACGCCGAGGCCCACGCCCCGAGCTCCTCGGGCAGCTCGGGCGCCAGGCCGATTAGCGCGTACTCGAGTGGCGGCGCGGGCATCTGCGCGACGAACGCCCGGGCGCCGTCGACGAACGAGTGGAACATCGCGCGCGAGCCATCGTTCCAGCGCTCGGCCTCGCGCGCGCCGATGCGGGTCCACCCGACGGTCCGCGCGAACCGGTCGGCGGGCAACGTCAGCTCGGCGAACAGCTCGGACAGGCGCCCATTGGATGCCCTGAGCGCGAGGTCGATCTGGAAGAGCCGTTCGGAGGCCTGCACGAACCCCTGCGCGAACCACAGGTCCTCGAGCGAGGACGCCGTGAGGTAGGGGATGCCCCAGCGGTCGCGGAGCACCTCGACCGGCTCGTGGAGGCCCGGGACGACTAGCTCACCCTCCGCTGGGGCCAGAGCCGCCCGTGCGGCTTCGCGGAGCTCGTCCAGGGGGTCGGGCATCGCGTCCAGGGGGTCGGGCATCGGGGCAGCCTACCCGGGTCGGAACGGCGGGCAGCGGTTGCGCCCTGCCCCGGCCGTCTGGAACGATGCCAACGTGACCGACCATCGCCCGTGGTTCGCTGGGTACCCGGAGGGTGTCGCCCACTCGCTCGAGCCCTACCCCGAGATGTCTGCCTTCGGCATGCTCGAGAACGCCGCGCGCAAGCACCCCGAGGCCACGGCCGTTGCCTGGTTCGGCAAGAAGCTCACCTACCGCTACCTGCTCGCCGAGGTCGAGCGGTGCTCGGCGGCGCTCGCGGGCCTGGGCGTCAGCAAGGGCGACCGGGTGTCCCTCGTGATGCCCAACTGCCCGCACTACATCGTGGCCTACTACGCGACGATCCGGCTGGGCGCGATCATCGTCGGCAACAACCCGCTCTACACGAAGCGCGAGATGGAACACCAGCTCCGCGACAGCGGCTCCGAGGTCGTCATAGTCCTCGACCTCCTGTACTCGGACTTCGCCGACGTTTTCCGGCAGGTCGGCATCGAGCACGTGGTCGTAGCCCGGCTGAACGACTACATGCCGTTCCCCAAGAAGCAGCTCGCACCGGCGCTGAAGTTCAAGAAGAACCAGCGCGCGCAGGGCAAGCCGTGGCCGCCGGTCCCCAAGGGCGCGCCCGTACGCTGGTGGGAGCAGTGGCTCTCGAGCGCCGGCCCCGCACCGGTCGCCGCGACCGTCGATCCCGCGAGGGACGCGGCGGGGTTCATCTACACGGGCGGGACCACAGGCGTGAGCAAAGGCGCGATGCTCTCGCACCGCAACCTGGTCTCGAACGCGATGCAGGCCAAGGAGGTGCTGCAGCTCGAGGAGGGCAAGGAGGCGCTCCTCGGCCCGCTGCCGTTCTTCCACTCGTTCGGGATGATCACGATGAACGTCACGATCCTGGTCGGCGGAAAGATGGTGCCGATCCCCAACCCGCGGGACCTGCACCTGGTGCTGGAGGAGATGGGCAAGGAGAAGCCGACGTTCGTTCCCGGCGTTCCTAGGCTCTTCAACTCGATCAACGAGTCCCCACTCGCGGCCAAGACTGATCTGCGCTCGGTGAAGGCGTGCATCTCGGGAGCGGCGCCGCTGCCCACGGCCGTCGCCAAGCGCTTCGCGGAGATCACGGGCGGCGCCAAGCTCGTCGAGGGCTACGGGCTCACCGAGTGCTCGCCGCTCACCCACGTGAACCCGCTGTCGGCGCCGCGCGCGGGCTCGATCGGCCTGCCGGCGCCGGATACCGAGTGCAAGATCGTGGATCTGGAGGATCCGGAGAAGGAGCTGGGGCCGGGCGAGCGTGGCGAGCTCTGCATCCGCGGCCCGCAGGTGATGCTCGGGTACTGGAACCGGCCCGAGGAGACCGCGCTCGTGATCCGCAACGGCTGGTTCCACACGGGTGACGTCGCCGTGATGGACGCCGATGGCTACTTCGCGATCGTGGACCGGCTGAAGGAGATGATCATCGTCTCCGGGTTCAACGTGTACCCGAACGAGGTGGAGGAGGTCCTCTACCACCACCCGAAGGTCTCGAAGGCGGCGGTGATCGGCGTGCCCGACGAGTCGACCGGGGAGGCCGTGAAGGCGTTCGTCGTCCTGAAGGAGGGCGAGAGCGCCACGACGGAGGAGATCGTGGCCTGGGCGCGCGATCCCGCCAACGGGCTCACCGCGTACCGCGCGCCCAAGCAGGTCGAGTTCCGCGACGCGCTGCCCGAGACGATGGTCGGCAAGGTCCTGCGCCGCGTCCTTGCCGAGGAGGAACGCCAGAAGGCCGCGCCCTCGACGTCGTGAGCCCGCTGCCGGTCGAGCTCGGCGACGGCGCGATCCTTCGACGGCTCACGATGGACGACCTGGACGAGACCTGGGCGCTCGTGCAGGCCGAGCGCGATCGGCTGGCCCGTTGGATGCCGTGGGTCGAGGGGACCAGCACGATCGAGGACCAGCGCGCGTGGTTCGAACGCGTTGTCGCGGCCGAGCGGAGCCTCGAGGGCAGCGGCGTGTTCGTGGACGACGCGTACGTGGGCGGAGTGGGCCTCATGCCCGACAGCTACGGGATCGCGGCCGAGATCGGCTACTGGATCGCGTCGAGCCACGAGGGGCGCGGGTTGGTGACGCGCGCCGTCCGGGCGCTGATCGGGATCGGGTTCGGCGAGATGGGCCTGCACCGCATCGTGATCCGGGCCGGAGCGGACAACCCGCGGAGCCGCGCGATCCCCGAGCGCCTCGGATTCACTCGCGAGGGCGTCGCGCGCGGCGAGGGGCGCGGTAGCCGTGGGTTCTACGACCTCGTCGTCTACGGGCTGCTCGAGGATGAGTGGCCGCCGCCGTGAGCCCGATCCGCTCCGTCGTGTTCGACCTGTTCGGCACGCTCGTCTACGAGCTCCCGCGCTCGGAATGGGATGCGTGGCTCGACACGGCTGCGGCGGTGCTGGAGGCCGACCGCGACAGCTTCCACGGCGCGTGGGCGGCGACGGCCGTGCAACGTCAGACCGGGCAACTCGGCGGGATCGAGGAGAACCTGCGCACGGTGGCCGCACGGGCCGGCGCATGGCCGTCCGACTCGCAGGTCACCGAGGCGCTCGAGGCCCGGACCGCGATGTATCGGAACTGGTTCGTGCCGCGGCCGGGCGCCGAGGAGGTGCTGGCGCGCCTGCGCCGCGACGGCCATCGGCTCGCGCTCGTCAGCATGTGCGCCCCCGACACGCCGGGCATCTGGCGCGCCTCACCGCTCGCGGGCACGGTCGACGTGGAGGTGTTCTCGAGCGAGGTCGCACTGCGCAAGCCCGACGCGGCGATCTACCTCCGCGCCTGCGAGGGGCTGGGCGTGGAACCGACCGATTGCCTATACGTCGGCGACGGCTCCTATCGGGAGCTCTCGGGCGCGGCCGCCGTCGGGATGCGTCCGGTATTGATCAGCGACCCGGATGTGTCCACCGAGATGCTGAACCCCGACCCAGATGACTGGGGCGGCGAAACGATCGCCTCGTTGCTCGAGATCCCCGCGCTGCTCGCGAGCTGATCCCCCAGCGAGGCCATCGGACCGACCACCAGTGGTGCCGGCCACGCTGTTCGGGCGTTCGGGACTAGAGGGCGCCGACCGCGCGAGCGGCGTCCAGGGCGTGTTCGCGCTCCCCGGCGGTGAGGCCTCGGAGCGGGGCTCGAACGTCGGGTCCGATCGGGACCCCGCGTGCCGCCAGGATCGCCTTCAGCGCCGCGTGGAACGGCAGCGTGCCGAGGAGCCTGCGCAGCGTCGCGACCTCCTCGCCCGCCGGCTCGCTCCGCTCGTGGACCAGCGAGGCCACGATCTCGGGGAACGCGGTCGCCAGACCCGAGACCGCCCCGGTCGCCCCGTGGTCCAGACCCTCGAGCACCAGAGGCTCCGAGCCGATGAACACGTCGAGACCCTCGAGCAGGTACGGTTCGACGGCGCTCCAGGGCGTGTCGGAGACCTTCAGCCCGGCCAGGTTCCCGACGGAGCCTCGCAGCCGCTCCGCGACCGCGACGGGGATCGGATAGCCGGAGCGCCCCGCGAACTCGTACACGTAGAAGGGCAGTGGGTCCGCCGCCGCCGCGGCCGCGCGCAGGTGCTCGAAGATCTCGACCTCGTCGAGCGGGAAGTAGGGGGGCGCGATGACCGCGACGGCATCGGCGCCGACCTCGCGGGCGTGCCGGCAGAGCGCCACGGTATCCACCGTCGTCTGCGCTCCGGCGTGCACCGCCACCTGGAACCCGGCGGGCCGCGTCCCGAGGAATCCCTCGGCCGCGTGGCGACGCTCGTCGAGCGAGAGCAGGATCCCCTCGCCGGTCGTTCCGCATGCGAGCACACCGTCGATCCCGCCCTTCGAGAGGAACCGGACCAGCGGTTCGAACGCGGGCTCGTCGAGGCCCGCTCCTCCCGGCAGGAGCGGGGTGACGGCCGCTGCGATGGCCCCGCTGAGCATCGGCCGCAGTCTACGGGCGTGGGTCGTACCGTAGGCTGACTTCCGATATGCCCGAACGGTCCTCGCAGCGGAACCTGGCGATCGCGGCCGTCGCGACCGCCACGCTGATCTGGGGTTCGGTGGGCGTCCTGGTGAAGACGACCGCCATCAGCGGGCTCACCTTCGCGATGTACCGGCTGTGGCTCGGGGCGCTACTTCACCTCGGGGTGATGGCGGTTATGCGGCGCCGGCTCTCGTGGGCGACGTTCCGCGCCTGCGCCCCTGGGGGCGCGCTCTTCGCGCTCGACATCGGACTCGCGTTCACGGCCGTCAAACTCACGACCGTCGCCAACGCGGCGATCATCGGTGCTCTTGCGCCGGTCCTCATCGCCTTCGCTTCGGCCCGGTGGCTGGGCGAACGGATCGGTCGGCGCGAGCGGGCCCTGGCCGCGGCGTCGTTGGGCGGCGTGGTGCTGGTGACGGTGGGCTCGTCGGGCTCGCCTGCCTGGAGCCCGGTCGGCGATGCCCTGGCCGCGCTGTCGATGCTCGCCTGGGTCGCTTACTGGCTGTTCTCCCGGCGGGCACGGGTGCAGGCCTCGGCGCTCGAGTACATGACGAGTGTGATGATCGCTGGCGCGATCGTGATCACACCGGTAGCGCTGATCCGCGGCGGGATCCCGCCCGCCTGGCCCGACGCCCACGACTGGGCGATCCTCGTCCTGTTCGCGATCCTTCCCGGTGCGACGGGGCACTTGCTCGTCGCATGGTCGCACCGGCACGTCGAGTCCTGGCTCTCCGCCCTGATCACGCAGTGTGCGCCGGTGGTGGCGGCACTGACCGCGTGGGCCGTCGTCGACGAACCCGTGACGGCGGTGGTCGCGCTCGGCGGCGCGGTGGTCCTGGGGGCGACCGGCCTCCTCGTCGCGCGTTCGAGGGTCCCCGCGCAGACCGAGGAGCTCGAGCCGGCCGCCTGAGCTCGGCGTCCGGTGGGTGGTTGGACTACGGTTCGCCCATGTACCTGACCCCGACGGAGGAGGAGCGGCTCCGGGTCTTCGCGGTTGCCGAGCTCGCGCGCCGAACGCTTGAGCGCGGCCTCGGCCTGAACGCGCCGGAGGCGATCGCGATCGCGTGCGACGAGATGCACGCGGCCGCCCGCGCCGGGATGGCGTTCGAGGAGGTCCTCGAGACCGGCCGGAACGCGGTCCCGTCCGACCGGTTGATGCCCGGCGTCGCCGAGCTCGTGCCGGAGATCCGCCTGGAGGTCCTGCTCGAGGAGGGATCCCGGCTCGTGGTGCTCCGCGAACCCTGGGTCTCTGCGTGATCGAGCTCGCTGCGGGCCGGGACCGGATCTCGGTCACGGTCACCAACACGTCCGAGCGCCCGGTGCGCGTCTCCTCCCACTACCCGTTCCACCGCGTGAACCGCCGCCTCGAGTTCGACCGCGCCCTGGCCGAGGGCTTCCGTCTCGACGTCCCCTCGGGCTCATCGGTCCGGTGGTCGCCGGGCGAGACCCGCGACGTCGTCCTGGTGCGTTACGCGGGGCTGAGGTCGGCGTGAGCACCCCGCGCGAGGACGGCCTTTCGATGCCCGCCGAGTGGTCGGCGCACCGGGCCACGCTGATGGCGTGGCCGACGCGGACCCGGGCCGAGCTGTGGGGTGAGCTGTTCGAGGCCGCCAAGCGCGACTACGCCGAGGTCGCCCGTGCCGTCGCGGGCTTCGAGCCGGTGATCGTGCTCGCCGACCCGGATCAGGCTCGGGAGGCGACGGACGCTTGCGGGACCGACGGCATCGAGGTCCTGCCGGTCCCGATCGACGACTCCTGGGTGCGGGACAACGGGCCGATCTTCGTAACCGACGGGCGCGGGGGTGTGGCGCTCGTGCACTTCGGATTCAACTCGTGGGGCGAGCGGTTCCACCCCTACGACCGCGACGC
>DATEDE010000008.1:0-5758 GCA_035286545.1 Actinomycetota bacterium
CGTCTACCCTTGCGGTGCTTAGCCCCCGCGATCCTCATCGGTCTCCTGCGGTTGTCCGCGAACACATCATGATAGGTCCTCCGCGCCGGGCGTCCAGGCCCGACCTTCCTACGGAGGCATGGGGATGGCGATCGACGCAGCGAAGGCCGCGAGCCCCTCGCGACCGAGGGAGTAGGACACGGCCGCCGGGACGAAGGTTCCCGAAGACGCTTCCGCGAACACCGCCACCTGCGGGGCGAGCAGACGGAACGTCTTGGGAGCCTGGATCGTCGCGCCCGGCGGGACGGTCACTCCGATGCGCTCGGAGGGACCGGGCGCCAGGTAGGACAGCATGACCACGACCGGCTCGCTGCTCGGGTTGGCAAGGACGAGCCCGGGGACGGCGGGCAGCCCCGCCACAGCGGGCAGCACCATCCAGGCCGCCGCAGGTTCCGCACCGGTGATCGCAGCCTGGTCGGAGACAACGCCATAGGTGCGCCGCACCGCCGCGGCTTCCTCCCCGATCACCGAGATCCTCACGCCTGAGGGCCCGGACGTGGTGGCCGGGAAGGTCCTAGCGGATCCGGGGGGCAGGCTGGCCTCGGCCAGGCCGGCGAAGGGCTGGATGCCGTCGGGCCCGAGGATCTCGCCCGCCACCTCGACCCGTCCGGTTCGCTCAGCGCTGCCCCCGTTCAGCACGAGTAGCTCGGTGCGCCCGGCGTCGGCCCCACCGGGGAACGTCAGCACCGGTGGCGGCTCACCGAGGTAACCGAGCGCCGACCGGATCCCGCCGGTGCCCGACACGCCCAACGTGGCGGCCGCGACCCTTCCCACCGAGACCTCGAGCAGGGTGGACACCGTGCGCTCGCCGAGGAGGACGTCGTTCAGGTGGAACGCCGCGCTACGGTACGGCTTGAGGACGACGTCGGTCAGCTCACCCTGTCGAACCGGCTCCTTGCGTTCGGACAGCAGCGTGAGCGAGATCACGGCCTCGCGAGCGAAGGGGTTCATCACGACGACGAACTCCTCGTTGCCCTCGACCTCGGTGCTCCCGTCCGGCAGGAACCACCGATCCCCGGCCGAAGGGGCGCAGGGCTCGGACGCTACTCCCGCCTCTCCGCCGCCGGCGTGGGCCACCCAGCCCACCGCGACCCACTGGCCGAACCACTCGACCATTGAGGACCTGGCGCGGCCATCGGCCGCGACCGGGACGCGCACGAAGGAGCCGGGGTCAACATGGATCTGTTCGGGCTCGGAGGGCCGGCCGATCCCCAGGGTCCGCACGCGCACCGTGGCCGGTTCGGGACCGGGGTTCGCGATCTGCAGCGAGACCTCCCAGTCCTCGGGCCCACCGCCGTGGGGGCAGAGCCAGGCTCCAGAGCGCGCATCCCCGTCGATCCCGGGGGCGAATCCCCGCGGTTCGAGCTCGCGATCCGCGTAGGTCGCGGCCGCGAGCACCCCTACGAGCAGGAGCCCGGCCACGATGGGCTGGAGACGCCTCACACGGACACCGGCTTCCTGGTGATCCACAGGGCGGCCAACCACAGCACGGCGAGCACCCACATCTGAGAGGTGCGCAGCCACTGGTCGGCGAAGCTCACCGACACGTCGCCGGGTCCACCAGGACCCGCGATCGCCCAGCCGAACGCGGGATACACCGGGAGTCCCTCGTCACCCGTGATCACACGCCACCCGCCATCGAACTGGTCCGCCACGACCGCCGTCGCCTCTGTCTCGACGGCACCGACCCAGTCGGCCTCCTCAGGTTGGAGCTCGGTCGCGCCCGCGTACGGTGCGAGCTCGAGCCCGGTGGGGTTGGGCGCGTCCGGCACAGGCGCGGTAGTGGCCATCCCTTCCGGCAGGGCGGCGGCGTTGCGGAAGATCGTGAGTCCACCGGCCGGCACGAGATCGAGGTCTAGCTGCCGGACGAGGCGCTCGACCACCGCCGAGGGGAGATCCCCCTCCTCGGCGACCAGGAACCGGATGCCGAACGGACCGAACAACGCCCCCGCGTGCTGGGTGTCGCCGGAGAGGACCTCGTCCAGGACGGTCCGAAGCTCGCGGTAGCCAAGTCCGGCTCGACCTCGGCCTATGTCCAACGCGGAGACCCCGTCCCGGTCCGTAACGCCGAACCGCACGGATGCCGCTCCAGCCTCGGCGAATCCGATCGGATCGCCCCCGGGAGCAGTGAACCTCTCGCCGGTCGGTCTGCCGAGCCACAGGATCCGGAACTCGCCGGGCGAGCTCGATCCGATCACAGACCACGCCGGCGGCAGCCCGCCTGGGCGGACCTGCCACTCGGCTAGCGTGACCTGAAGGGCCTGCGCTCCGATGCCGACCCCGAGCACGATCGACAACACCACGACGCCGAGCTGCCTCGCGCCGAACGCGTGTCGGTCCAGCCGCGTGCCGAAGGTCGACAGTCCGTACGCCACGAGCGCGGCCTCGGACAGGGCGGCGGCGGACAGGTACGCCGGCGCGTTCGTGAACGCCTCGGGCAGCAGGCCGCGGGCGGAGGCCCACGCCAGGCCCGTCCCGAGGAGCGCGGCGAGCATCGCCCTCCAGGCCCGCCCCCGCTGCGGGTCGCCGACCCCCGCGAAGCAGATGATCGCCGCGATCGGCAGGAAGGCAGCCACGATCCACGTCCCCGGGCCCTCGCCCGGCACGAGCCGCAGGACGGACCAGGCATCGTCGACCCCCACGACCGAAGCGACCGAAGCACCGGGGTCACCGGCCGCCGCGAGGATCACCGGGAAGGCGAGAAGGGCGGCCGAAACCGCCGCCAGCAGCACCAGACCCAGCCCCCGGACGCGGCGCCGCCCCGCCGCCAGGTGCACGAGTGCGAACAGCCCCACCGGCAACACGATCGCCGGTAGGAAGGACAGCCCCATGGCGAGGGCGGCCCCCAGTCCCACCCCGTAGCGGAACCGGCGCTCCGGGGCGTGGCGCGAGAAGGCGCCGTCCAGCCGGTCCCACGCGATAGGCAGGATCGCCACCGCGACCAGGAGGTCGAGCCGGCCCTCCGAGAACGCCCACAGTGTCAGGCCACACAGCGCGTATGCCGCCGAGGCGACCACGGCCGGGCCGGGGCTCGCGGTCTGACGGACCATCGTTCGGTACATCGCGATCGCCGCGAGCGGCGGCATCGCGCCGAGCAGCACCTTCTGGGCGAGCGCGGTGCTCCCGAACGTGACCCACGACGCCGCACCCATCCCGGCGAGCGACGGACTCGCGGACTGCGCACCGCCTAGGACGCTCGTGCGCACACCGGAGACGAGCTCTCGGAGGAACGCCTGGGGCTGCTCGGGGAAGGCGGCGAGCGCTCCGCCGCTCAGCACCTCGGGACCGACGAAGTGCCGCACGGCCAAAGCGCCGAGCACGATGGCCACCGTCGATCCCAGCAGCAGGGGGTGCCCCGCGGCGATCGAGGCAGCCCGCCTCGGCAAAGGCCTGCCGAGCTCCTCGTCCTCGAGCTCCTCCAGGCCCTCGTCCAGGAACTCCTCGGCCCGCTCGAACCACCGGGGCAGACGGAAGGAGGAGGCCATGAATGGCCGCACGCCGCGGTCCTTCACCTTGCGCACGCGCTGGGCGCGGATCCGTCTGCGGAGCGTCCCGGGCAGGCGCAGCAGGTTCCAGCCCCAGGCCGCGACCAGGTCGTAGGCGTCCTCGAACCGGCGCGACACCGCCAGGTAGACGAGTCGGGCGACGCCGAGGGCCACGTACACCGGCGCGAGCCAGAGCAGTGTCAGCAGGCCGTAATCCTTGAGCATGGACGCGAGGGCCGCTCGCTCCGCGTAGTAGCGGGTGCTGCGATGCCTATGCTCGAGACGTTCGCCCCGTCCCGTGGCGTCGCGGTGGCGCGCCGTCGCGAGAGGTGTCATGAGGACGCGGAACCCGGCCACGCGGGCGCGCCAGCAGAAGTCGAGGTCGTCGTGGTGGCCGTCGAAGCGCTCGTCGAACAGCCCGGTGCGCTGCCAGGCCTCGCGCGAGATCAGCATCACGGCCGAGGAGACGAACAGCACCTCCAGCACCCGGTCGTACTGCCCCTGGTCGCGCTCGCCGTCCTGCAGCGGGGTGTAGGGATGCCCGAACCGGTCCGTCGAGCGCCCGACCTCGCGCAGGACCCTGGGGTCGTCCCAGTCGACGACCTTGGGTCCGACGATACCGACCTGCTCGACGCCCCGGATGCCCTCGGCGGCCTCCACCAACCGGGCCACGGCGTCGGGTGCTAGCGACGCGTCGTCGTGCATCAACAGGAGGTAGTCCGCCTCTTGCGCAGGTCCGAGCTCGGCGGCGGCGGCCAGGGATCCGGCGATCCCCCTGTTCTCTCCGAGCGCGATCACCCGCTGCTCCCCCAGCGCCTGCGCCAGGAGCTCGATGGTCCCGTCCGTCGAGCCGTTATCCACCGCCAGGACCCCGAGCCGGGGATGCGTCTGCGCCGCGAGCGATTCCAGGCACTCGCGCAACCAGCCGGCCGCATCGCGCGTCACGAGCACGACGAGCACGCTCGGTGTTCGGACGGCGTCGGCAGCTGGGGAACGATCGGCTGTGGTGGTGGCCATGAGGAGCGCCCGTGGGCGGCGGGAGCCTAGCACGCAGCCACGCCCCGAACGCGGAAGGGGGGCGCTCAGGCCCCCCTTCCGACGAACTCGGCGATCCGACGACTACCGCTTCTTCGCGGTGCGCCTCTTCGCCGGCCTGCGTGCAGCGGTCTTCTTGCGAGCGGCAGGCTTGCGTGCAGCCGTCCGCTTCTTGGCCGCCGGCTTGCGTGCAGCGGTCTTCCTACGGGCGGGCTTGCGCGCCGCCGTCTTCTTCGCGGCCGGCTTCCGCGCGGCGGTCTTCTTCCGAGCAGCGGGCTTGCGCGCCGCCGTCTTCTTCGCCGCGGGCTTACGCACCGCAGTCTTCCTCTTCGCGGTCGACCTCTTCTTCGCGGGAGACATCGGTCACCCCCTTTCCATCGTCATCAGGACGCCATGCGCTTCAGGCGTCGACGTTCGCGTTCGCTCATGCCTCCCCACACCCCGTACCGCTCGTCGCGACGAAGGGCGTAGTTCAGACATTCGATACGAACGGGGCAGTCGGTACAGATCCGTTTCGCCTCCCTCGATGAGCCTCCCTTCTCGGGGAAGAAGACCTCGGGATCGTGTTCCCGGCACCGCGCCCGTTCTTGCCACGGGATGTAGTGATGCACCCTGTACTCCCCCCAGAATCACACGCGTGTGATTCTGAGACATCCGATCCCCTCTTGACAAGAGGCAATCTCGAGTTCCGGTCCATCTCCACATGCGTCCCCGCAAGCAATGGAATACGCGTGACGCGAAGCATGCAAGACATCCGGGGAAGAAAATGCACGGTCAAGCTGATAGACCATTGCGGTCAATAGAGTTGACGAACTCGGCGTCGCGCTGCTCGGTGCGCGCTACGAAGCGCCGATCACGCGCGCGTCGATGGACTCGGCGTTAGGCCCGAACGACTTGCGCTGCAAGCGTTCATAGGTAGTCGTACGTTCGACCGGTGTGCGACCGATGGCGACGATGGCCTCGCGGATCTGTTGCGGCTCCATGCGGATCCCCCACTCGGCACCGGCCATGCGGCTGATGGTTTCTTCCATCAACGTGCCGCCGAAATCGTTCGCGCCGCCGTTCAGGATGGTCTGACAGAGGGACACACCCATCTTCACCCAGGACACCTGGAGATTGTGGATAACTCCGTCTAGGAGGACCCGGGCCGCCGCGTGCATCCGTCGGTCGTCCTGCACGCCGGGTCCGGGACGAGCCTT
>DATEDE010000009.1:0-26004 GCA_035286545.1 Actinomycetota bacterium
CGATGAGGTCCTCGACGTCGAGATCGCCCTCATCGGCCTTGATCTGCGTGCGCCGCGGGTTCGCGGGCTTCTTGCGGATCTCGAGGAGCTCCTCCTTGATCAAGGCCCGGATCTTCTTCGGGTCCTTCAGGATGGTCTTCAGGCGCCGGATCGTGGCGAGCAGGTCCTTGTGCTCCTGCTCGAGCTCCTCGCGCGCCAGACGCGTGAGTCGACGCAGCGGCATGTCCAGGATGTGGTTGGCCTGGATCTCCGAGAGCTTGAACTTGGTCATCAGCTTCGTGCGCGCCTCCTCGGCGTCGCGCGAGCCGCGGATGATCTTGATGACCTCGTCGAGGTTCTGGAGCGCGATCAGCAGCCCCTGGACGATGTGGTCGCGCTCCTCTGCCTTCTTCAACTCGTACTGCGTCCGGCGCGTGACGACGTCCACCTGGTGGTCAACGTAGTAGCCGACGAGCTCGGCGAGGTTCAGCGTGCGGGGGACGTTGTCGACGAGCGCGAGCATGATCGCGCCGAAGCTCTCCTGCAGCTGCGTGTGCTTGTAGAGCTGGTTGAGGACGACCTGCGGGTTGGCGCCGCGCTTCGTGTAGACGACGAGGCGCATCCCCTCCTTGTTGGACTCGTCGCGGACGTCCGCGACGTCCTTCAGACGGCCAGCGTTGGCGAGGTCGGCGATCTTCTCGGCTACGCGCGCCTTGTTCACCTGGTACGGCAGCTCGGTCACGACGATCTTCGAGCGCCCCTGGGTGCCCTCCTCGATGTGGGTGACGGCGCGGACCTTCACCGACCCGCGGCCGGTCTCGTACATGTCCGCGATCCCCTGCTTGCCCATGATCACGGCGCCCGTCGGGAAGTCGGGGCCCTTCACGAACTTCATGAGCTCCTTGGGCGAGGCCTCGGGGTGGTCGAGGTAGTGCGCAACCGCGTCCACGACCTCGCCGAGGTTGTGCGGCGGGATGTTCGTCGCCATGCCGACCGCGATACCCCCGGCGCCGTTCACGAGCAGGTTCGGGAACCGGCTGGGCAGGACGAGCGGCTCCTGCTCGTACCCGTCGAAGTTGGGGATGAAGTCGACCGTCTCGGCCTCGATGTCGCGCAGCATCTCCATCGCCGCCGGCGCAAGCCGCGCCTCCGTGTACCTGTATGCGGCCGGCGGGTCGCCGTCGACCGAGCCGAAGTTGCCGTGGCCATCGACGAGCGGGGCACGAAGCGACCAGTCCTGGGCCATGCGGACCAGCGCGTCGTAGACGCTCTGGTCGCCGTGCGGGTGGTACTTCTTCAGCACCTCGCCCACGGCCGAGACCGACTTGCGGTGCGGCCGGTCGGGGCGAAGGCCCGACTCGAGCATCGACCACAGGATCCGACGGTGGACGGGCTTCAGGCCGTCGCGCACGTCGGGCAGCGCACGGCCGACGATGACCGACATCGCGTAGTCGAGGTAGGAGCGCTGGATCTCCTCCTCGAGCCCGATGGGCTCGATCCGCCCGGCCAGCAACGTCAGCTCTCCGCTCCCTCCCCCGCTCGCGCGCCGCCTAGACATCGAGGTTCTGCACGTCCTTCGCGTTCTGCTCGATGAACTCCTTGCGCGCCGCCACATCCTCGCCCATCAGGACGGTGAACAGGCGGTCGGCGAGCGCGGCGTCCTCGAGCGTGACCTGCAAGAGCGTCCGCTGCTCAGGGTCCATCGTGGTCGACCACAACTGGTCGGCGTTCATCTCGCCAAGGCCCTTGAACCGCTGCGGGTCGAGCTTCTTGCCGTTGCCGTTCTTCTTGCGCCAAAGGTCCCACTCGCGCTCGGTGTAGAAGTACAGCTCCTCCTTGCCCTGCTTGAGCAGGTAAAGGGGCGGTTGCGCGAGGTAGATGAAGCCGGCGTCGATCAGCTCGCGCATGTTGCGGAAGAAGAACGTCAGCAGCAGCGTGCGGATGTGGGCACCGTCCACGTCGGCGTCGGCCATGATCACGATCCGGTGGTACCGGGCCTTGCCGAGCTCGAACTCCTCGCCTATGCCGGTACCGATCGCGGTGATCAGCGCCTGGATCTCCTGGTTCTCCAGGATCTTGTGCAGGCGCGCCTTCTCGACGTTCAGGATCTTTCCCCGGATCGGCAGGATGGCCTGCGTGGCGCGGTCGCGCGCCTGCTTGGCGGAGCCGCCGGCGCTGTCTCCCTCGACGATGTAGACCTCGCAGGCCGCCGGGTCGGTGAGCTGGCAGTCGGCGAGCTTGCCCGGCAGGCCGCCGCCCTCCAGGAACGACTTGCGCCGAGTGAGGTCGCGGGCCTGCTTGGCGGCCATCCGGGCCTTCGCCGCAGACGAGCTCTTCAGGACGATCCGCTTGGCGTCGCCCGGGTGCTCCTCGAGCCAGGTCATGAGGTGCTCGTTCACCGTGGTCTCGACGAGCGAGCGCATCGTGGTGTTGCCGAGCTTGGTCTTCGTCTGTCCCTCGAACTGCGGGGCGCGCAGCTTGACCGAGACGATCGCGGTGAGCCCCTCGCGGACGTCCTCGCCGAGGAGGTTGTCCTCCTTCTCCTTGAGCAGGTTCTTGTTCCGCGCGTAGCGGTTGACGACGTTGGTGAGCGCCTTCTTGAGGCCCTCCTCGTGCATCCCGCCCTCGTGCGTGTTGATCGTGTTCGCGAACGAGTGGATCGACTCGGCGTACCCGTTGTTCCACTGCACGGCGATCTCGGCCTCTGCGTCGCTCTCCTTGGCCTCCATCCAGATGACCTTGCTGTGGATCACGTCCTTGCCGGTGGACAGGTGCTTCACGAAGTCGGCGATGCCGCCGGTCGCCTTGAAGACCTGCTTGACCGGTTTGTCCTCGCGCTCGTCGATAAGCTGGATCTCGATGCCCTTGGTCAAGAAGGCCTGCTCCTGCAGCCGCTCGGCAAGGATCCGGCGGTCCCACTCGATCCCCTCGACGAAGATCTCCGGGTCGGGCCAGAACGTGATGATCGTGCCGGCCTTGGTCGTGGCCTTGCCCTTGGTCAGCTTGGAAGTGGCCTTCCCGCGCGAGTACGACTGGGTCCACGTCGCCCCATCGCGCATCACGAGCGTCGTGAGCTTCTGCGAGAGAGCGTTCACGACCGAGACCCCCACCCCGTGCAGGCCTCCCGATATCCGGTAACCATCGCCGCCGAACTTCCCGCCGGCGTTAAGCGTGGTGAGAACCACCTCCACCGCGGGGCGGCGGTCCTTGGCCCTGGGTATCGGCTTCACGGGGATCCCGCGGCCGTTGTCCTCGACCCGGCACGCGCCGTCCTTCAGCAGCCGCACGAGGATCCGGTCGCAGTAGCCGGCCATCGCCTCGTCGATCGAGTTGTCGACCACCTCATACACGAGGTGATGCAGGCCGCGGCTGGAGGTGGTCCCGATGTACATCCCGGGGCGGAGCCGAACGTGCTCGACCCCTTCGAGGACCTGGATGTCGGCAGACTCGTACTTGGACGGCCTCTTGGTTCCTGCTGGCTTCGTCGCCGTGCTCGCCAATGCACCTCCGTCCGGGGGAAGCGGACACGCCGATCGAGACCGCTCGTCTCGGGGGCCGGCGCAACCGCGCTCTGACGCGGTTGATTCTACCAATAGGGGGTGACACGAGGCGCGGTCCCTGTGCCCGGCCCCGAGGACAAGGGGGCCCCATACCCTCTTGCGCTACAACCCCTTCCGAGGCTCTGGCCTAACGACTACCCGCACCGTCTTCACCGACCCCTCGCCGAGGGCCCGGTTGGCCCGTTCGCGGATCTGGTCGGCCAGGAACCGGACCTGTGCGCCCCACTGCCCGGTCGTAGCCGCTACCACCAGGATCCCGCGGTCCAGGCTCACCGGCGCGGACTCGGCGCCGAGCCTCGGGCCCACGACGGCGCTCCAGTCCGTCGCGAGTTGGCCGATCGGGATGCCCCTCGCGAAGCTCTTCTCGCGGAGCAGCCCGTCCACGATGTCGCCGATGGGCGTCTCGTGCAGGGTTCGCTCGTCCCGGCGGCTGCGCCACCCCTTGCTGTGCGGCATCAGGCGGCCCGGACCGCTCCCGCCGACACCGCGAGCACCAGCGTCGAGCTCCCGGGGACGTGGGCGGCGTCACCCACGCTCACGAACACCTGACCGCGCTCGGACAGGTGTTCGCCGACCCGTTTCTGCCTCTGCGGGTCCAGCGCCGAAAACGGATCATCGAGCAGGAGGACGGGGGGCTCTCCCGCCTCGTCTTCGATCGCCGTTGCCAGGCCCAGCCGCAGGCACAGGGCTGCTGCCCATCCCTCACCGTGGCTCGCGAAGGCCCGGGCACCCATGTCCCTTACGGCGAGCGACAGGTCGTCGCGGTGGGGGCCTACGAGCGTCGTCCTGCGGATCAGCTCGTCCGAACGTCGTGCGGCGAGCCGCTCGACGAACGACTCCTCGAGCTCGTCGCCCACCACGTTGGGGGCGTACGCGACCTCCAGGTCGTACTCCGCCAGACGGGCGTGCTCGCGGCTCGCGGGCGGCCCGAGCAGGCCCGCGACCTTCGACCTTAGGCGTATCAGCTCGACGCCGGCCTGTACGAGCTGCTCGTCCCACATGTCGAGCCCGGAGGGCGCCCCTCGCCCATCATGTTCCTTCAAGAGGCGGTTCCGTTGCCGTAGCACGCGTTCGTAGGCCGTTACCGCACCCTCCTTCAACGGCCAGAGCGAGCGGAGCGCCTCGTCCAGGAATCCTCTGCGCCGGCCCGGGTCTCCGATGACGACGAAAAGGTCATCCGGGCCGAAGAACACGGCGCGCACCTGGCGACGGAGGTCGCGTTTGCGACGTACCGGCGAGCGGTTGACCAGTACGCGGTTGGCTCCCCTACCCGGGATCTCGACCTCCACCAGCACCCGGCCCCCCTCCGTCTCTACCTCGCCGCGCGCGTATGCACTGGCGTCCGCGCCGCGTCGCACGATCGGCTCGGCGGAGGAGGTCCGCGGCGAGGCCAGTAGGAAAAGGAACGCGATGCCCTCGAGCAGGTTCGTCTTGCCCTCGCCATTGGGGCCGACGACGGTGACAACGCCGCTCGGGAGGTCGCCCAGCCGCGTCTGCTCGTGGTTCCGGAAGTCCCGGAGCTCGACCCAGGCCAGGCGCAATGCGCTCGAGGCCTAGCCGACCGGCGTGGGTAGACGGACGGGCATCACGAGGTACGTGAACTCGTCCGACTCACCCTTGACCACGCCCGGCTTCAGCCCGTCCCGCACCTCGAGGCGCACCGACTCGCCCGTCGCGGCGGCGAGGCCGTCGGCCAGGTAGGCCGGGTTAAAGGCCGCCGTGATGTCCTCGCCTTCATAGCGAGCCTCGACGGCTTCGACAGCCTGGCCCAGGTCCGGCGAGGACGATGAGAGCTTCACGCCGAGCGCGTTGAACTCCAGTCGGACCGGCGACGTGTCACGCGCTAGGAGCCCCACGCGGCGCACCGCGTCGATCAGCTGCTGACGGGATACCGTCAGCCGGCTTTCGTACTTCTCGGGCAAGAGTTGCCGGTAGTTCGGGAACTCACCCTCGATCAGGCGCGACGTGAGCATCAGCGTCCCCACCCGGAACGAGATCTGGCTCTCATCGACCAGGACCTCGATCTCGCCCTTCTCATGGGCCTGGGCGGCGCGGCCCGCCTCCGACAGGGCGCGTTCGGGGACGATCGCCTTCGCCTCGGCGGCGGCCGTCGCGATCAGGTCCCGCACGGCGAGCCGGTACGAGTCGGTCGCCACCAGCGTCACGCCCTCGCGAGAGATCTCAAGCAGCACACCGGTGAGCACCGGCCGCGCCTCGTCCCGCGAGGCTGCGCGGGCCACCTGCCCTACCGCCTCGGCGAAGCGCGGCGCCTCGCACACGACGCGAGTGCCCGACGGGGATTGCAGCGCAGGGAAATCCTCTGCCGGTAGCAGGCGCAACACCCCTTCGTACGCCGCGCACCGGATCCTCGCCTGCGATTGGTCGGTTTCGAACTCCACAGGGGCGTCCGACAGGCTCTTCACCGTGTCGGCGAGCAGCCGGGCGGGCACGAGAACCGCCCCGGCCTCGGTGACTTGCACATCGATGACTAGCCGCGCCGACACCTCCAGGTCGGTCGTCGTTAGCGTCAAGGTCCCTTCGGCGGTGGCTTCGATCAGCACGCCGGTCAGGGCGGGGATGCCCGGCCGGGACGACACCCCGCGCTGGACGGTCTGCAGCGCCTCGGACAAGGCGTCTCGATCGCAGCGGAACTTCACGTGCCCACCCCCTGACTGCTTCTTCTGTTCAGACTCTTTCTCAACCAGTAGTAGTAGGGCCTGGGGAAAACGGGATAACCACCCCGTTCGTCGAGCGTAATGGGCCCCTATGACATGTGGAGTGGCTGTGGGCAACGGTGGATGGAAGCAGCGCGGTGGCCGACGTGGCCCAACCGTGTCCCGGGTTCTCCACAGGGTCGTGCACCAGCCTCACCCGCTCCTGGCCCGGGTGCGGATGATCCTCGAGAGATCCTGTACCTGCCGGTAGGTGGCGCCCCTGACCCGCATGTCGCGCTCGACCTTCAAGATCCCGTGACGGGCGGTCGTGTGATCCCGGCCGCCGAAGGTCTCGCCGATCTTCACGAGGCTCTGGCCGCTGCACTCGCGCATGAGGTACATCGCGACGTGACGGGCGGTCGTGAGCGGCCGAGAGCGGTTCGGTGAGATCAGGTCCTGGACAGAGAGGCTGAAGTACTTAGCGCTCTCCTCGAGGATCAGCTGTGGGGCGATCTCGGCCTCGGCCTGCGGCAGAAGGTCTTCGAGGGCCTGCTCGGCGAGCTCGGTGGTGATCGGATGGCCGGTGAGGTCGCTCCATGCGACGACCCGGACGAGGGCGCCCTCGAGCTCGCGGATGTTCTGGTCGAACTTACTGGCGATGAACTCGATCACGTCATCGGGCACCAGGACGGACTCACGCTGGGCTTTGAGCTGCAGGATCGCGATACGCGTCTCGAGATCGGGCGGCTGCACGTCCACGCACAGGCCGAGGCGGAACCGCGACTGGAGCCGCTCCTCCATGCCGAGCTCTTGGGGCGGCCGGTCGGACGCGATCACGATCTGCCGGTCTTTCTGGTGTAACGCGTTGAACGTGTGGAAGAACTCGGTCTGCGTCTCCTCACGCTTGGCCAGGAATTGGATGTCGTCGACCAGAAGGACGTCCACGTCGCGGTAACGAGCGGCGAACTGGTAGCCCTGCCGTTCACGCACCGCCTTGATGAATTCGGCCATGAAGCTCTCGCTCGTCACGTACTTAACACGCAGGCGCGGAAGGAGGGAGTGCATGTGGTGCCCGATCGCAACGAGCAGGTGGGTCTTGCCCAGGCCAACACCGCCGTAGATGAACAACGGGTTGTAGGCCTTCGACGGCAGGGCGTCGCCGACGGCCATCGCCGCCGCGTGCGCGAAGCGGTTCGAGGGCCCAGCGACGAACGTGTCGAACGTGTAGTTCGGGAACGGGAGGCCGGGTGCGCCGAGCTGCGGCCGGTCCGCCGGCGGGCGGATGGAGCCGAGCTGCGGCGCGTCGACAGCATCTCGATGCACCGGAACGGTTTCGGGAGGCTCGGCTCCGAGATGCACCGTGACCGGGAGGCCCGCGGCCTCGGCCGCCGCGGCCTGGATCATCTCGACGTAGTGCTTGGCGAGCCAGTCCCGGACGTAGTCCGAGGGCGCCACGATCTCCAGGACGCCGTCGTGCAGGCTCGTTGCGCGCACGTCCTGGAACCACATCGAGAACGAGCTCTCGGAGAGCTCACGGCGCGCGCGCTCGACGACGTGGGTCCAGGTGCGTTCTGCCGCTTCTTCGAACGATGTGATGGCCATAGCTATCCACAACGCCTTTCCACAGATGTGGAAATCCATGGGGGAAGCCGAGGCGCCTTCGTGGGGAGGAGCCGGCACCGAGCGGGAAGCGGGCCGGACTATAGCACCGCGGTTTTCCCCACAGCTGCCCTGGGCGGGCCTCTTGTCACACTTTCTGGAAACGGGCCCGCGACCGGCGGCGACGCCCTCCGCTATACTCCGCCGGACCGGCCGAGCGGCCGGTCGACCGCCCTCTCGGAGACCTCGGATCATCATGGCCAAGCGAACCTACCAACCGAACAACCGTCGCCGGCACAAGCGGCACGGGTTCCGGATCCGGATGCGCACGCGCGCCGGGCGCGCCATCCTCGCGCGCCGTCGCGCGAAGGGCCGCACGCGCCTGTCGGCCTAGCCGCCTACGAACGCCGACAAGGTCCGTCGCACCCTGGCCGACGGCCGGGCATTCCACACAGAGCGGGTGGTAGTGTTCGTTCTGCCCGGGACCGGGTCGGTGGCCTTCGTCGCCGGTCGGCGAGTGGGCGGCGCGGTCCACCGGAATCGAGCCCGGCGTATCCTCCGGGCAGCGTGGCGGGAGCTCGCGCCTCGGGTCGTCGGCGGGTGGGATGTTGCCCTTGTCGCGAGGGCGAGTATCCGGGGCGCCCGATCCAACGAGCTGGTGACGGAGGTCGAACAGGTGCTCTCGCGCGCGAAGGTGATCTCGGAGTGAACGGGGTCCGGCGTGTCCTGTGGACCCTGGGCACCCCTGTTCGGGTAGCGCTCATCGGGCTGATCCACCTCTACCGCCTCACCCTGTCGGGGTGGCTCGGCGGGCAATGCCGCTTCTACCCCTCCTGCTCTCGCTACGCCGAGGACGCGATCCGCCTGCACGGCGCTACCCGAGGGAGCCTCATGTCGGCCTGGAGGATCGCCCGGTGCGGCCCCTTCACCCGGGGAGGTGTGGACCAAGTCTCGGCGCCGAGACACTCGGACGGTAGGTATGACGCTGTCACACAGTCGACCGTGAGGCGGACCCCGTGATCGCGTTCGCGCCGTGGCAGGCGTTGCTCGACGGGATCGGGTGGGTTGTCGCCCAGATCTACGAGGTCGTCCCCAACTACGGCGTGACGATCATCCTGCTCACCGTGCTGATCCGGGTGGTGCTGTTGCCGCTCGGCATAAAGCAGGTGCGTTCGATGCAACACATGCAGATCATCCAGCCGAAGGTGAAGCAGATCCAGCAGAAGTACAAGCAGAACAAGGCCAAGCAGCAGGAAGAGATCATGAAGCTGTACAAGGAGTACGGGGTGAACCCGTTCTCGGGCTGCTGGCCGGTCCTGCTGCAGTTCCCGATCCTGATCGCGATGTACTCGGTGCTGAGGTACCCGCAGCACCCGATCCACATCCCGGCGGACAGCGAGCTCTATTCGGTCGTGACCCAGCAGATCCCGCAGACGATGTCGGATGGCGAGCCGATCACGACCCAGGCGCAGATCGACGAGCTCGACCTACCGGGGCCCTCGTCGGGAACGACGTTCCTCGGGATGAACCTGCTCTGCCCTGCCGGCCTCCCCTGGCAGCCCGCTCCGAGCACGCTCGGCGACGAGGCGACGGTGGACGGAGAGAGCTCGAGCCTGACCTACCCGGTCAGCTGCGCCACCGACCCGGTCGAGCGGATCCCCTACTACGTGTTCGCCTTCCTGATGTTCGGGACCACCTTCTACCAGCAGCGACAGATGCAGAAGGCGAGCCCGCCGGGGGCGGCCTCATCCCAGCAGCAGGCCCTGCTCAAGGTGATGCCCATCATGTTCGGCGTCTTCGGGATCTTCTTCCCCGCCGGCCTGGTCGTGTACTGGACCACCTCCAACGCATGGCAGATCGGCCAGCAGTACTTCATGCTCAAGACTAGGCCGACGGCCGATCAGATGGCCGCCGATGCCAACTCGAAGACGAAGTCGAACGGCGGGAGCCCGAAGGAGAAGAGGGGCTTGATGGCCTCGATGATGGAGCGGGCGGAGCAGCAGCGCGCCCGGCGCGAGGCGCAGCAGGGCAAGTCGGGGAACCCCAAGCCCGGTGCCGCGAAGAAGAAGCCGGGATCTGGACCCGACAACCCCGGGTCGGGCGGAGGTAGCGATGGAGGAGATCCGAAGAAGCGCCCCAAGCGTTGAGGAAGCCGTGGAGGCCGCCCTCACCGAGCTCGGCCTTAGCGAGCAGGAGGCCGACGTCGAGGTGATCCAGGAGTCGCGGCAGGGGCTGTTCGGCGTGGGGGCACAGGAGGCAATCGTCGTGGTCCGGAGCCGCGTACGGTCGGGCGTCCCGACGGACGACGGATTGGACGAGCAGGCGGAGATCGCGGCCGAGTTCCTCGAGGGACTGCTGGAGCGGATGGGGATCACCGCCTCTGTGGAACCCAACCTCGAGGACGGGACGATGTACATCGACGTCATCGCGCCCGAACCCGACGACGAGGATATGGGCCTGCTGATCGGGCGGCACGGCCAGACACTCGAGAGCCTCCAGGAACTGACCCGGGTCGTCGTCGCCCAGCGCAGCGAGATGCGGCCTCGCATCGTCGTGGACGTCGAGGACTACCGGAAGCGACAGGTAGACCGGCTTTCCGCCCGGGCCCGGGAGGTCGCCGAGCGGGTCGCCGGCTCGGGGCGTGAGGAGGCCCTCGAGCCGATGAATCCGTTCATGCGCAAGGTGGTCCATGATGCTGTCGCGGGCGTCTCAGGCGTCGAGAGCGGCAGCGAAGGCGAGGGTCCGGACCGCCACGTGGTGGTTCGCCCCCGCCGGTAAGCTCGCCCGCGGGAGTTCCCGCCGCCCGCGAGCCAGGCCATGAGGCGCCGGGTATGCTCCTCGGTGTTGCTCCCTTAAGTTCCTGTTTCACGTGAAACATCCATCGCCGGACGTCGACGCGCTCATCGTGGCCTCGGAGGCGCTCGAGGTGCCGCTCTCTTCGTCGCAGGCCGACCGTCTCCTGCGCTTCGAACGGCTCCTTGTGGATCGCGCGATCCCGATGGGCATGATCGCCAGATCGGACCGGACGAGACTGCGCGAGCGCCACGTTCTGGACTGCCTCCGAGCCGCCGCCGAGGTGGGCGACGCCGTATCTGCCTACGACCTGGGGTCGGGGGCGGGGCTACCCGGCCTCGTGATCGCGGTCGCCGAGCCCGACCTGCGAGTTGGACTGGTCGAGAGCCGACGCAGCCGCGTCTCCTTCCTGGAACTCGCCGTCGAAGCCCTCGGGCTGACCAACGTCGAGGTACGAGCCGGCCGCGTGCAGGAGCTGTCCGAGCTTGTCGACCTGTGCTTCGCCAGGGCGTTCGCCCCCCTTGCCGCTGCCTGGTCCGCGGCAGACCCGCTCCTTTCAGCTCGCGGCCGGCTCGTGTACTTCGCCGGCAACGAGACTCCGTCCGTACCGACCCCCGCAGCCCGGATCCTTGCGGTACGCACGAGCCCCGTGCTTGAAAGCGCGGGGCTGCTCGTTATCATGGGCCGGCAGTGACGAAGCCTTCTCCCTCTACCCGGCCAGCCCCTTCGTCCTCAACGCCCAAGGACCCGCCACAAACGGCGAACAAGACCAGGAGCGCGACCAAGCCCCCCACCCCCAAACCCGCGCGGAAGGCCGCCGCGAAGACACCACGTCGCGCGCCGGCCAAGTCTTCCCAACCCGGCGGGGGAGCCCGGGTGATCGCGGTCGCGAACCAGAAGGGCGGTGTGGGCAAGAGCACCACGGCAGTGAGCCTTGGTGCGGCGATCGCCGAGCTGGGTCACCGGGTGCTGATCGTCGACCTGGATCCCCAAGGAAACGCGTCTACGGGCCTCGGCATCCGGCACGAGGCTCGCGATGTCACCGTCTACGACGTGATCGCTGTTGATGCGCCGATCGAGGCAGCGATCGTGCAGACGCCGCTGCCCAACCTGTTCGCCATCCCCTCTACCATCGACCTCGCCGGTGCCGAGATCGAGCTGGTTAGCCAGTTCTCGCGAGAGCTGCGCCTTCGGAAGGCACTCGACCCCCTCAAGGCAGAAGCGTTCGACTTCATCTTCCTGGACTGTCCACCTTCCCTCGGGCTGTTGACCGTCAACGCCCTGGCGGCCGCGGAGGAACTCATCGTGCCGATCCAGTGTGAGTACTACGCCCTGGAGGGTCTCGGGCAGCTCCTTCGCAACGTGAAGCTCGTGCAGCAGAACGTGAACACCGGGCTCCGATTGACCGGCATCGTCATGACGATGTTCGACCCCCGCACGAAGCTCTCGCAGCAGGTGGTCGATGAGGTGCGCAGGTTCTTCGGGGACCGGGTCTACCAGACGATCATCCCTCGCACGGTACGCCTGTCCGAGGCGCCCGGCTTCGGCCAGCCGATCACCGTTTACGACCCGGGGTCCAAGGGCGCCCAGTGCTACCGTGACCTGGCCAAAGAGGTGGCCGCCCGCCTTCCCGACGAGTCCCCCCTGCCCACCATGGACGATCTCCCGGCTGTGACTTCCCCTGTCCCCGAGCCGCAGCCGGCGAAGGCCCCTCGGCCCTTGGTCCGGCAGGAATGGATCGAGGTTGAAACGGCTGTCGACGAGCCCCAAGCCGAGTCGCCTCCTGTGCCCACCCCCGCACTTGAGGTGGAGCGGTCCCCCGCGGCAGGGGAAGCATCCACGCCCTTGCCCGAACCCATCGCGGCCCTGAGCGTCGAGCCGGGGTTGAAGCCCAGCGAACCCGAGCCCACACCTGAGGCCTCGGCTTCGAACGGAGACGCGAGCCCGGTCGAGGATCGGGTGCGTGAGCTCGAGACTGAAGCCGCCATGGAGGCCGAGACCCTGCCCGGCGCCACGGAGAGCCCCTCCCACGAGGGCCCACCGGAGAGTTCGATCCCTGAAGAAGAGCCCGAGTCCGGCAGGGTCGTGGTGATCGACGGAACTGGGAAGCCGGAGCCGGAGCCGTCGTCGCAAGATGAACCTGAGCCGCAGCCGGACCGCAAGCGATTCCGAGGGCTTTTCCGACGAGGAGGAGATCGATGAAGCGAGGAGGGCTCGGGAGGGGACTGTCAGCGCTGCTACCGGGTGCGGCGGAGGAGGGGACCGGGCTGCTCGAGATCCCGGTGGGCGCGGTTAAGCCCAACCCTCGCCAGCCGAGGACGCTTTTCGAGGACGAGGCTCTCGAATCGCTTGCGCGCTCGATCCAGGAGGTGGGGGTCCTACAGCCGATCGTGGTTCGCAAGGCGGGCGATGGGTTCGAGGTGATCGCTGGGGAGCGGCGACTGCGTGCCGCCAGACTCGCCGGTCTGGCGACCGTCCCGGCCGTCATCCGCGAGAGCGACGACGCGGAGTCGCTCCGAGAGGCATTGATCGAGAACATCCACCGCGAGGACCTCAACCCGATCGAGCTCGCGGATGCCTACCGGGAGCTTCTCGAGGAGCTCGGACTCAAGCAGGAGACCCTCGCCGAGCGCCTGGGCATGTCCCGTTCGAACATCGCGAACACGATCCGGCTCCTACAGCTCCCCTCCGAGGTGCAGCAGCTGCTGGCGGAGCGACGGATCCAAGCCGGCCACGGGCGGGCCCTGCTCTCCCTGGGCGATGCCGAGGCCCAGAAGACGCTCGCGACGCGGGTCGCGGCCGAGGACGTCTCCGTCCGCGAGGTCGAGGAGCTGGTCCGCAACTACCTCGAGCATCCAGCGGCTCAGGCAGATCGCTCGGCCGCCCTGAGGGCCGTACCCGAGCCGCAGGAGAACCCGTTGGCCGAGGTTGAGGAGATCTTGTCCGAGCAGCTCGCGACCCGGGTCAGCATCCAGATGGGGAAAGGACGCGGGAAGATCGTCGTGGAGTTCGGCTCTGCCGACGACCTCGACCGGATCGTCTCGGAGATCATCGGCTCCGGTCCCGGGCTCGCACCCGAGTAGCGAGCCTCTACGACGTCAAAGGCCGTCGTTGACCCACTAGGCGCGCTCGAGCGCGAGGATCCGCTCGCAGAGCTCCTCGAAGCCCATGCCGGCGGCCCGTGCGGCCATCGGGAGGAGGCTCGTATCCGTCATCCCGGGTGAGGCGTTCACGGCGACCGCCCACGGCCGGCCTTCGCCGTCGACCATCAGGTCCATCCGCGCAACGTCGCGCAGGCCCGGCGTCAGGAACGCGCGGGTGGCCTGCCTCCGGCAGGCCTCGGCGCTCTCGGGCTCCAAACGCGCGGGTGCGAAGTACTCGGTCGAGCCCGCCGTGTAGCGGGCTGCGTAGTCGAAGATCCCGTCCTTCGCGACGACCTCCACGAGTGGGAGGGGTTCCTCGCCGACGATACCCGCCGCCACCTCGGTGCCGTCGACGCGCCGCTCGACTATCGCCGCATCCGAGAACGACAGTGCCTTCATCACCGCGTTAGGGAGGTCGGCCTCGCGCTCGATGAAGGACAATCCCATAGCCGAGCCGGCGCGCGACGGCTTGACCACCAGAGGCAGGCCGAGGCGGCCGACGATGCGGTGCAGGATCGGTCCGGCCCCGAGATCGCGAAGCGCGGCCACCTGGACGGCCGCCCAAGGCGGCGTCGGGATCTCCGCGGCGTCGAGTCCCTCCTTCGCGAGGACCTTGTCGAACGCCCGCTCGCACGGACCGGGGCGGGTCCCCGTGTACGGCAGTTCGAGCAGCTCCAGCAGCCGCTGGACCGTTCCGTCCTCGCCCTCCTTGCCGCGCAGGGCGATGAAGCACACCGAAACGCTTGCAGCGGAAAGGGTTTCGACGAACGGTGCATCAGAAGGGTCGATCAGGACGACATCGTGTCCCCGCGTCCGCAGGGCGCTCGCCACGCGATGGCCCGAGCGCAGGGACACCTCGCGCTCGGGGGAGCGACCACCGGCTAAGACCGCGACGCGTGTCATCCCGACAGCGAACGGTACAGCTCCTCCTCGTCCGACAGGAGCTCCCCGAGCCGCCGCACCCCCTCCCTGATCCGATCCTCAGTGGGGTAGCAGAAGGCCAGGCGCATCCGGTCGCGTCCTCGTCCGTCGGGGTAGAAGGCCGTGCCCGGCACGTACGCGACCTTGCGTTCGACCGCCGCCGCGAGCAGGTTGGCCGAGCCGAAGTACGCGGGAAGCTTCGCCCACACGTAGAAGCCACCGGTGGGCGCGGTCCACGCGGCGTCAGCGGGGAAATGCTCGCCGAGCGCCTCCACCATCGCGTCGCGGCGAGATCGATACGTGCCCACCAAGCGGTGCAAGGACTCGCGCCATCGCTCGCCGGAAAGGTAGCGCTCTGTGACCAGCATGTTGAGGTTGGAGCTGCATAGATCCGCGGCCTCCTTCGCCAGCGTCAACCGTTGCAGCACACCGGGTTCGGCCAGAGCCCACCCTACCCGCACGCCAGGAGGGAACACCTTGGAGACGGTGCCCAGGTAGATCACGTTCCGCGGGTCCATCGACCGAAGCGTCGGTTGCGGCTCGCCCTCGAACCGCAGGAGCCCGTACGGGTTGTCCTCGACGACGTACGGCATCCCCCCGGCGAGCGAGACCACGTCCGGTCGCGAGGCCACCGCGAAGAGCGCTCGGCACCTCCGAGGCAGACATCTCCGCGGTACGGCGCGCGTAGCGATCGGCGAAAGGGTCGAAGGAGAACTCGGCCATGGACCGCCGCTGGTACAACCGCCCGCTCAGCCGGCCTTCCGGGGGTCGGTCACCGTCGCGGCTGGTCACCTGAGCGGGCGGGCCGGCTCCTCGCGGGCCGAGCGCGTCACAACGCTACCTTCGGTAGGACCTCAGTCGCGAGCAGCTCGAGCATGTCGAGGTCCTCGAACAGCTCTGTGTTGAGGACGAAGTGCTCGACGCCAGCCTCCGCGTAGGCATCCATGCGCTCGATCGCCTGGTCGACCGTCCCGACGATGCAGTCCTCGGAGACGTCGGTCAGGTATTCCTCGAACGACCCCGCCTTCCGGTCCATCCGGCGCACGGCCTCGACCCGCGCCCGCCACTCAGCATCGGTCCGACCGACCATCACCCAGGTCATGAACGAGGTGGTGACGCTATCTTGGTCACGCCCCGCCGCCGAGACCGCATCGCGCACGCGCTCGAAGGACTCGCGCGCCTGCAGCGGGGTGCCGCCCACGCGGTTGAACTCGTCTCCCCAGCGGGCGACCAGGCGCGCCATCTTGGGCCCGCCCTTCCCCCCGACGACGATCGGCGGGTGGGGACGCTGCACCGGTTGCGGAAGGAACCGACAGTCCTCGATCGCGTAGTGTCGGCTCTCGAACGAGTACGGGTCCCCCGACCACAGGCCGTGGACGATCTCGAGCTGCTCCTCGAGCATCTCGAATCGCTCGCCCGTGGAGGGGAAGGGGACCCCATGCGTCCGATGCTCCTCGTCCCACCAGCCTGCGCCCATCCCGAGGATCGCTCGACCGTCAGAGATCCGGTCGACGGTCGTTGCAGCCTTCGCGAGGACGATCGGCAGCCGGAAGGTCACCGGGGAGACCATCGTGCCCAGGCGGATCCGCTGTGTGCGGGAGGCGAGCGCGGCGAGCAAGGTCCAGGCGTCGTTCGAGCCGGGCTCGGGGACCTGCACGTCCGAGAGGTAGTGGTCGGAGGTGAACAGCGCGTCGAACCCCAACCGCTCGGCGGCCTCGGCGATCGCGAGCCACTGGGACCAGGTCACACCTTCCTGGCCCTCGAGCATCAGGCTATAGCGGACCGAGATCACCCCCTCGTCGCTACGATACCGGCGTGGAACGACCGGCACCCGACGAGCTCCGCCGCGTGGTCCGGGCCCTCGCGCTAGGTGTCGCGCTCGGACTCGTCCTGTCGTTGATGGCTCGTCGCGCGCGTCGCTGAGCCGCAGGAGCGCTCAGCGGGGAAGCGGCTCGGGCGCCGGTCGCGAGAAGACCTCGATGCCATCGGCCACCGCCGCCGCGATGCTCGCTGCGAAAGCCGGGTCGGACGCCCTCGGCTGCGCGGATCTCCCCAGCTCGATCAGCACGGCGGGCATCCGCGTCTCCCGGAGGATCGCGAGCGAGCGAGGGTACACACCCCGTCCTTCGAACCCAAGTCGAGAAGTGAGCGAGGACAGGATCGAGCCGGCGAGACGGCGACCCATCGGGGAGTAGGTGCTCGGCGTCCCGAAGTAGAAGCACGCGCATCCCTCGTCAGCCCCCGAGCCCACGGACAGCAACAGGGCCACCTCGCCCGCATTGGCCCGCCGGATACGGTCGGTGACCGGCGAGGGTTCCTCAGACCTGAGCAACATCAGTTGGGCCCCCCGTCGCTCGAGCTCAGCGGCGATAGCGGACGCGATCACTTCGGCCCCACCATCATCCTCGGCGTCGATCGCGACGACAGAGCCGCGGAGCTCGAACCCTGGCTCGCGCGCGGCCTCCTCCTCTCTCACGATCGCGCGACTCGGGCCCTCCAGTGTGGGTCGGAGCCGCGACATCTCCCGCACCGTGTCGAGTCCGACGATGCCGTCCTCCTTGGCGGCGACGTTCCGCTGGAACTCCCGGACGGCGTCGGCTGTCCGTCGCCCGAAGATCCCGTCCTGCTTGCCGGCGTCGAAGCCGAGCGCGTTCAAGATCAGCTGGAGCTCGCGGACGTCGTCGCCCCGGAAGGCGGGGGACCGCAGGTAGAGCGTCCGATCGCCCAGTCGGTAGCCGGCCTCGACGAGCTGCCCCCAGGTCTCGGCTCCGACGATGCCGTCTGTAGGCAGCCCCCGCATCTGCTGGAACTCGCGGACGCTAGCCTCGGTGGAGGGACCGAATGCGCCCTCGAGTTCCTCCGCATCTACGCGGAGCCCCGCCGCTAGCAACCGGCGCTGGATATCACGCACCGCCTCGCCGGTGCCCCCTAGTGCGATCGGGTCCACCGCTCAAGTCTCCGGCCCCCGGGTCCAGGGGGCAACCCCGGCGGCCGGCGCCGAGCTAGCGTCAGGCGGGGATGTGTGGGTCGAGTTCCTTCAGGAGTGCGTCCTTGCCACGTGCGCCTACGACCCGTGCGACCTCCTCGCCGCCCTTGAACAACATGAGCGTCGGGATGCTCATGACACCGTACCTCCTGGTCACGTTGGGGTTCTCGTCGATGTTCAGCTTCGCGACCTGCAGGCGTTCTCCCTTGTCGCGGCCGATCTCGTCGACCACGGGGGAGACCATATGGCATGGGACGCACCACTCCGCCCAGAAGTCCACGAGCACCGCCACGTCCGCGCCCAGAACTCTTTCCTCGAAGTCCCGGTCCGTAACTTCGCCGATCATCGTCACGTTCGTTCCCCTTCTATCCGTCGGGTCCTATCCCGCCGCATGCGCCTGTTCCTCCAAGAACCGCTCGGCGTCCATCGCCGCCTTGCAGCCCTGGCCGGCCGCCGTCACCGCCTGACGGTAGATCACGTCGGTGACGTCGCCGGCAGCGAACACGCCCGGCACGTGCGTCTTCGTCGTGGGCTCCTGCACGAGCACGTACCCCGTCTCGGTCAGCTCGAGCTGCCCCCTGACGAGCTCCGTGTTCGGCCTGTGGCCGATCGCCATGAACACCCCATCGGTGACGAGCGCACGAACCTCGTTGGTCGTCACCTCGCGGAGGCGTACCGCCCTGACCGCGCCGTCTCCCACGATCTCGTCTACGACGCTGTCCCAGATCACCGAGATCTTGGGGTTGGACAGGACCCGCTCCTGCAAGATCTTCGAGGCCCGGAACTCGCCGCGCCGATGCACGATCGTGACCTTGCTCGCGAACCTCGTGAGGAACGTCGCCTCCTCCATAGCGGTGTCACCACCGCCGACAACCACCAGCTCGCGGTCACGGAAGAAGAAGCCGTCGCAGGTGGCGCAGGCGCTCACGCCGCGACCCCGCAAGCGGTCTTCACCAGGCACGCCGAGCCACATGGCGCTTGCGCCGGTCGCGAGGATCAGGGTCCTGGCGCGCCATCCCTGGTCGCCCGCCCAGACGCCGAAAGGCCGCTCGGAGAGGTCGACGCGGGAGACCACCTGGGCCACGATCTCGGCGTCGAACCGGGAGGCCTGCTTCTCCATCGCGTCCATGAGCTCGGGCCCCATGATCCCGTCGGCGAAACCCGGGTAGTTCTCGACCTCCGTCGTGAGCATGAGCTGCCCGCCGGCCTCGAGACCCTTGAGGACCAGCGGGCGCAGGTTCGCGCGGGCTGCGTACAAGGCCGCCGTGTAGCCGGCCGGCCCCGATCCCAGGATGACGACGTCTCGCTCTTCGACCATGCGGTGCTTACCTCCACCGAGGATAACCGCAGCCTATTCCGCTTCACTCCCACTGCACGGAGCGCGAACGGCAGCCGTCGGGGCGAACGACTAGACGAGGGCTACGCGGCGGACCTTGCCCGAGAAGGTCTTGGGGAGCTCGTGCACCAGCACCAGCTCGCGCGGGACCTTGTGCCGGGCGATCTTCCCGGCGGCGTGATCCCGTAGCTCGTCGAGTGTTGGGGGGCATCTCGCGTCGGTGGGGACGACCCAGGCGACCACCCGCTGCCCCCACTCGGGGTCGAGGCGCCCGCCCACGGCGACCTCAGCTACCCCGGGGTGGTCGCCGAGCGCGCGCTCGACCTCACGGGGCCAGACGCGCTCGCCGCCCGAGTTGATCAGGTCGTCGACCCGACCAACCACGTGGAGCCGGCCGCCGCCGTCTATCTCGCCCGCGTCACCGGGTCGGAGCCAACCGTCCTCGGTGAAGGCCCCGGCGGTCCCGTCCGGATCGAAGCGGTAGCCGCGCATCAGCGTGGGACCCCTCAGCTGGATCCCCCCATCGGCGTCGATCCTCATCTGGGTGCCGGGTAGCGGGAGACCGTCGTAGACGACGCCGCCGCAGCTTTCGGTGAGACCGTACGTCTCGATCACGTGCGCGCCGGTGCGCTCGGCGCGCTCGCGGAGGTCGGGCGAGAGGTGAGCCCCCCCGACCAGGATGGCGCGGAACCGCGAGAGGTCGACCTCGGCCTCGAGCAGCCGGACGAGCATCGTCGGGACTATCGAGGCGAAGGCCACGTGCTCCTGTGCCGCGACCGCGGCCGGGTCGAATCCCGGCTGGATCGTCACCGGCGCCCCGAGCAGCACCCCGCGCATAAGCACGAGCAGCCCGCCGACGTGTGCGAGCGGGAGGCAGCAGAGCCAGGGGTCGTGCGAGGTCGCCTCGAGCGCGAGTGCCGAGGACGCCACCGCCGAGTCGATGGCGCTCCGGTCGAACTGCACGAGCTTGGGATCCCCGCCCGTTCCGCTCGTGTGAACGACGAGCGCGAGCCCCTCCTCGACCGGCTCTCCGTCGAGTCGCCTCACCCCGTCGGGTCCTATCACCACGGTCGGCCGAGCGCGCTCGAGGATGGAGCGAGCCTCCGCCGCCGGCAGGCGGTGGTCGATCGGCATGATGGCGGCGCCATCGCCCCAGGTCTCGGCGACGATGTCGAACCATCCCATGCCCGGCGGCATCGTCACGGCAACGAGGTCGTTTGGAAGCAGGGCCACGTGCTCGGGGATCGGCACATCGGATACCCTAGCCCAGACCGTTCGAGCACCCGCTCTAGGAGTTGGCTCTCATGACGTTCGACGCGCCGAGCTGGGTCGCCACCGGCGACTACACCGACATCCGGTACGAGACCGCCGAGGGCATCGCGAAGGTCACGATCGACCGCCCCGAGGTGCGTAACGCCTTCCGGCCGCTCACCACGCGCGAGTTGATCCTCGCGTTCGAGTCGGCACGGGATGACCCGGCGATCGGCGTCGTTATCCTCACCGGGCAGGGTCCCGAGGCCTTCTGCTCGGGGGGCGACCAGAGGATCCGCGGCGACGATGGCTACGTCGACGAGATGGGGATCGGCCGCCTGAACGTGCTCGATCTGCAGGTCCAGATCCGGCGGATGCCCAAGCCCGTCGTCGCCATGGTCGCCGGGTACGCGATCGGCGGGGGCCACGTGCTCCACCTCTGCTGCGATCTCACGATCGCCGGGGACAACGCGCGTTTCGGTCAGACCGGACCGAAGGTGGGCTCGTTCGACGGCGGCTACGGCATAAACCTCCTCGCGAGGCAGATCGGCGAGAAGCGGGCGAAGGAGGTCTGGTTCCTCTGCCGACAGTACGATGCCGTGACGGCGCTCGAGTGGGGACTCGTGAACGCTGTCGTGCCGCTCGAGGAGCTCGAGGCCGAGACGGTGCGGTGGTGCCGCGAGATGCTGGAGATGAGCCCGCTCGCGTTGCGACTGCTCAAGGCGGGGTACAACGCGGGCGTCGACGGTCTCGCGGGCGTCCAGCATCTGGCCGGCGACGCCACGCTCCTCTACTACATGACCGAGGAGGCGCAAGAGGGCCGCGACGCGTTCATCGAGAAGCGCGACCCCGACTTCACGAGGTTCCCCAAGCGGCCGTGAGCGGGCTCGCCGTCTGGGTGCACGGCGCGCGCCCCCGGACCCTCGGCGCGAGCCTCACGCCGGTCGTCGTGGGCACGGCGGCCTCGGGCGAACTGATCCCGTGGCGGTTCGTCGCCGCGTCGCTCGTCGGGCTTGGCCTGCAGGTGGGCGTGAACCTCGCGAACGACTTCCACGACGGCGTCCGTGGGGTCGACACCTCCCAGCGGCTCGGGCCACCCCGGCTCACGTCGTCCGGGATGGCCTCGCCCAAAGCGGTGCTGGCGGCGGCGCTCATGTCGATCCTCGTCGCGGGGCTGGCGGGCCTAGCCCTCGCGCTCGCGACCACGCTTTGGCTCCTGCCCCTGGGAGCGGTAGCGATGCTCGCGCTGTGGCTCTACTCGGGCGGACCGAGGCCCTACGCCGACGTCGGTTTGGGCGAGATCATGGTGTTCCTGTTCTTCGGCGTGATGGCCACCGCGGGCAGCGCCTACGTTCAGGTCGAGACCGTCTCGAGCGCGGCCTGGTGGTCGAGCGTCCCGGTGGGGCTGCTCGCGGTCGCGATCTTGCTGGCGAACAACCTGCGCGACATCCCCACGGATGAGGCAGCAGGCAAGCGGACGCTCGCGGTCCGCCTCGAAGAGCAGCGGACCCGGACGACGTACCGCGTGGTCATCGCGGCATCGTTCGCCGCGGTGGCACTCGGCGCCGCGGTGGAGGCGCTCGTCGAGGGTCGCGGGCTCCCGGCGCTCGCGTTGCTCGCGTTCGGCTCGATCCCGTTGGCCGCCCGACCCCTGCGCGAGGTGGGCCACGCTCGTGGTCGTGCCTTGATCCCGGTGCTCGTGGGGACGGCGGTGTTGCAGGTCGGGTTCGGCGCGTTGCTCGCGATCGGGCTGTGGATCTCGTGACGGGCGAGGCCGAGCGGGCGTTCATGGCCGCCTGGTGGGTCGTCGACGACCTCGTGCGCTTCGGCCTGGAGCACGCCTGCGTGTCGCCGGGGTCGCGATCCACGCCGGTCGCGCTGGCGCTCTCGCGCCACCCCCACGTCCGTCTACACGTCCACCTCGACGAGCGCGCCTCCGCGTTCTTCGCCCTGGGGGTCGCGAAGGCCTCCGGCCGGCCGGTCGCGGTCGCATGCACCAGCGGGACCGCGGTCGCCGAGCTCCTGCCCGCCGTCGTCGAGGCCTCGATGTCGCGTGCGGCGCTCGTGCTCCTCACCGCCGACCGCCCCCCCGAGCTCCGCGGCGTCGGCGCGAACCAGACGATCGACCAGCCGGGCATCTTCGGGTCGTACGTCCGAGCTTCGATCGACGCCCCCGTGCCGGGCGACGCGCCCGACGAGCACACCTGGCACCAGCTCGTGCTCGGCGTCACGAGCGCCTCGATGGGCCAGCCGCCGGGACCGGTCCATCTGAACCTGCCCTTCCGGGAGCCCCTGGTCGGTGTGCCCGCAGAACCGCCTGCCTCGCAGCCATCGGGAACGGAGCCCACGCCTTCGGCCGCGCCCGGGCCGGAGGAGCTGGAGGCGCTCGAGCGCGAGCTCATGTCTACGACGCGCGGACTCATCCTCGCGGGCTCGATGCGCGAGTCGCCGGCCACGCTGCCGGGGCTCGCCCTGCGGGCGGGGTGGCCGTTGCTCGCGGAGCCCACCTCGAACCTGCGGGTGCCGGGGGCGCTGGCGGCCGGACAGTTCCTGCTCGCCGATCCATGGTTCGCCGACGCCCATGTGCCCGATGTCGTGGTGCAGTTCGGCGCGGCGCCGACGTCCCGAGCGGGGCTCGAGCTCGTCCGCCGCGCGCCGAGGCTGGTGATCGTCGACCCGGATCATCTCGTCGCCGACCCGCACCGGAAGGCTGCGTGGACGCTCCGGGCCGAGCCCGCGGCGTTCGTCCCCGACCTGCTCGAGGGCGTCCGGCCCGACGTGACGCCCTGGCTCCGCGAGTGGCGCGACGCGGACGCGGTCGCGCGTTCGGCGGTCGACACGCTCGTCGACGCCTGGGAGTGGCCGTTCGAAGGACGGATCGCGCGGGATCTCGCCGCGTCGCTTCCCGAGGGTTCGACGCTCGTGGTCGGCTCGAGCATGCCGGTGCGCGACCTCGACGCCTACATGTCGCCGCGCACCGGGCTCGCCGTGATCGCGAACCGCGGGGCGAGCGGGATCGACGGCTTCGTCTCGACCGCCCTCGGGGTCGCCGCCGCCGGCCGGCCCACCACGGCGCTGTGCGGCGACCTGACCCTATTGCACGACGCCGGATCGTTGCTGTGGTGCGCTCGGCGCGGCCACGACGCCGTCTTCGTCGTGCCGAACAACGACGGCGGCGTGATCTTCTCGTTCCTGCCGCAGCGCGAGCTCCCCGAGCTGGAGGAGCTGTTCACCACGCCTCACGGGCTGGATCTTCGCGCTCTCTGCGGGGCGGCCGGCGCGGCTCACGCCCGGGTTGACCGGGCGACCGACCTGACCCCTGCGGTGGAGCGTGCGCGCTCCGCGGGGGGCGTGCACGTCGTCGAGGTCCCGATCGACCGCGCGGAGAGCGTCCGCATGCACGAGGAGGTCCACGCCGCCGTCGGAGCGGGACTCCGCCGTACGATGTGACGGTGCGGAGGCCGGTCTACGTCGCCGTCGCTCTCGGGCTGATCGCGTTCGGCATACTTGGCATGCTCAGCATCGGGGCCCCGTTCTTCCTCACCGGTGTCGCGATGCTCGCCATGCTGCCGTGGCGGCACAGGCGCGGCGTTCTGTTGGCGGCGACCATCACGCCCTGGGCGTTCGTCATGGGGTACGTGCTGGTCGCACCCCTCGGATGCACAGGCACCGCCCTCCCCGGTCTCGGCGAAACGACGACGACGTGCACGAACGTCCTGGGCATCGACTACTCGGGCGGCCCTGGGTATCGAGCGCCGCTCATGCCGGGGGTCGCGGCTGGACTCGGTCTCGCGACGATCACCCTTCTGGTGCTCCGCGCGGCGGTTCGGCGGATCCCGTGAACGGCCGCGGCGCCCCTCGTGCCACGGGGATCGCTGTCTGAGCGGTCGTTGTGGGGACCGAGGGATTCATCCCCAGCGGAGGGCGTCGAGCAGGGCGCGGAACTTGCGTTCGGTCTCGTCGACCTCGGCCTCGGGGACGGAGTCCGCGACGATCCCCGCGCCGGCGAACAGCCGGGCGGTCGAACCCGTGATCTCGGCGCAGCGCAGCGCGATGGCCCACTCGCCGTCGCCGTCGGCGTTCGTCCAGCCGACCGGCCCCGCGTAGCCGCCCCGGTCTATGAGCTCGAGCGCGCCGAGCGTCTCGCGTGCGGTCTCCCTCGGCGTGCCGCACACGGCCGGCGTCGGGTGCAACGCCGCGACCAGGTCCATGGAGGTAACCGCCGGGTCGTGGAGTCGCCCCCGGAACTGCGTCGCGAGGTGCCATACGTTCGCCGTTCCGAGCAGCTCGGGTTCGTGCGGGTGTTCCAGACCGTCGCAGAAGGAGCGCAACACCCGTGCGACGTCCTCAACCACCACCGTGTGTTCCTCCCGATCCTTGGCCGATCCGAAGAGCCAGTCGGCGGACGCGCGGTCGCGCGCAGGGTCGCCGTATCTCTGCGAGGAGCCCGCGAGCGGCGTGGCCTCGACGGTGCGCCCACGACGGCGGACGAGCAGTTCGGGCGTCGCCCCGACGAGTACCGCGTCCAGCGCGTCGTCGTTCTGAGGCGCCGCGAAGACGTAACAGTCCGGGTCGACGGCACGCAAGCGCCAGAGCAGCCGCTTCGGGTCCAGCGAGCGCCCGGCGTCCACGATCACTGAACGGGCCAGGACCACCTTGCGGAGGTCGCCCCGGCCGATGCTCTTCGTCGCACTGGCAACGGCCTCGGCGTACTCGTCGGGTCCGGGGTCCGGACGCAGCTGCATCTCCTCGAACGCCTCGTGCGGCAGCGTCCTTCCGACCCATCGTTCCCGCCCGCCGTGCGGCACGTCCATAGCCCCGGCGATCTCCAGTTGCCACGTCTCTCCAGGCTCTAGCCGGATCGCGGCTCGGGCGGGGATCACTGCGCGAGCCGGGCGGTCGTCCTCGAAGGGGATCGAGGCGACCGCCAGCGCGGGCGGTCCCTCCGCGGGTCTCTCGATCTCGCCGAGCGCCTCGGACAGCATCCGCGAGAGCCGGACGATGCGCTCCGGGCCTCCCCCGGCGTCGACCCGTACCGCCTCGCCGCTGGTCGCGATCCCCACGCCGGACCGCTCGAAGAACGAGCCGCCCTCCTGGTATCCCGCTAGAAGGTCGAACGCCGGCCCGAGGCGACGCGCGCGGGCGGCGAGAGCCGGGGCGCTCATCGTCGCGTCCCTACCAGCAGTTGGGCTACGCCGCCCGACAGCCCGAACCGCTGGACGTCGACGAACCCGGCGTCCCGGAGCAGCTCGACCAGCTCCCGGCCTGGGGGCAGGTACGCCATCGAGCGCGGGAGGTAACGGTACGCGTCGCGATCGGAGAGCGCCCCACCAACCAGGGGGACGACTCGCTTGAAGTAGACGGAATGTCCGGCCCGCATCACAGCGTTCTCGGGTTCCGCCGTCTCCAGGAAGGCCGCGCGCCCGCCGCCGCGGAGCACGCGGGCGGTCTCGGCGAACAGCTCGGCGAGTCCTGTCACGTTGCGCAGCGCGAACCCGCACGTGGTGCCGTCGATCGTCGAGTCCGCGAACGGAAGACGAAGGACGTCGGCCTCCACCAGCGGGGCGAACGTCGTCGCGTTCACGAGCATGCCGTGCGAGAAGTCGACCCCAACCGCCCGGTACCCGGCGCCGACGAGCTCGGTGCAAAGGTCGCCCGTCCCGCAGGCGAGGTCCGCCACGACCGCTCGTCCCGGCAACCGGAGCTCGGTGACCGTTCGGCGCCGCCACCCGACGTCCATCCCGAAGGTCATCACCCGGTTCACCAGGTCGTACCGGCCCGC
>DATEDE010000010.1:0-4282 GCA_035286545.1 Actinomycetota bacterium
CCGGTTGACCTTCCCTTCGGAACGGAGGTCCACCTCGACTACGCCTCGCCCGCGTACAACGCGGTCACCTGCATGCGTCTGGACGCGACAGCGGAGATCGAGGTCGTGTTCCTCCGGGCCGTGACGTGCGAGTCCACGATCGAACGCCAGCGCTACGAGCTACTGGGGAACGAAGAGGTCGCGGCCCCCGCCGGCCGGTTCGTAGCGCGCAGGTGGCGATACACGGCGCTTTCGAGCGGCTGGAGCCGCGACCTTTAGGGTTGCCGGCGACGTCGTCGTTGCCTACGAAGGAACCTTCGCGCTTGAAGGGTACGAGCCGGGTCAGACCGGCGCGCGACCGCTCCTTTGAACCCGCCCCTGGCGCGCACCCAGCGCCCCAGGTCAAGGACCCAGTCTTAGGCCCGAACGATGGCTACGGTGCCGGCAGCGGGTGAGATGAGGGTCTCATGCCCGTCTGCCCACTTGACCCGGTAGCTGACGCTCACTTCGCCGTGGATGACCCTCAGAACCTCTCCTTCTCGAGGCGGTGAGCCGACCTGAGGTGAGTCGATGACGATGAGGTCGCCTCGCCGGGCTCGTATCGTTCCCGTTGATGTACGCCTGACCGTTGTCGCGGAACGGCCAGGCTGCTTTGCGCCTCGAGGTGCAGGTTCCCCGCCCTGAGACAGACCTTGGGTGCGGCCACTCGCAGCGGTCGTCTTGACGCCGGGCTTCCTCGGAACGGCCTTCATGGCAGCGGTCTTCTTGACGCTGGCCTTCCTCGGAACGGCCTTCCTCGCAACGGTCTTCCTCGCTGGCATGGTTCGCCTCCCTGCCGCCGACGGTTCCCTTCCCATCGAGTCTGTTCCCATCCTTAACTCTCACCCTAGGCTGAACTTGGTCACGCGACCATCGAAGTCGAGCTGAAAGGAGCCGCCAAGCCAACCGACCTCCAGCCCTGCTGCTTCGGTGGCACCCTGAGGACGCATCCGCGGCCGAGCATCGAGCATGGAGCGCACGGGTCGTTCAGGACTTCAAGCAGACGATAGGGGATCTCGCTGGAGTGACCGTCGAGGTTCACGCCGAATCGGAGTATCGAGACTTCGGACTTCGCCGGGGCTTGAGCGTGAGGGGGCCAAGGTCGAGGTACGCGAAACGGCGACTGGCGCGACCGGTGTCGCGTTCGGAGCGCCCGCCGTTGGTTCCAGGGTGATACGTTGAGCTCACGGTCTTTCCTCTTCGAAGGGGAAACCATGGCTAACAAGGACAAGGGCGGCTCGAAGAGCTCGAAGACTGCGGCGAGCAAGTCGCTGAAGGAGAAACGCCAGGCGAAGAAGGAGAAGGCCGCCCGGGCTTCCTCCTCGGGCGTCTCCGCCGGCAAGTAGCCGGTATTGCTACGCGATCGGCGTGGCCACCGAGCGGAAGGCGGACCATGAACCCCATGAAGGCGTATCTCGTGCCCGTCGTCGTCGAGCAGACCAGCCGAGGCGAGCGCTCGTTCGACATCTACTCGCGGCTCCTGAAGGAGCGCATCGTCTTCCTCGGGACGCCGATCGACGACAACGTCGGCAACCTCATCATGGCGCAGCTCTTGTACCTCGAGTCCGAGGATCCCGACAAGGACATCAACCTGTACATCAACTCTCCCGGTGGGGACGTCACGGCGCTGTTCGCGATCTACGACACGATGCAGTACGTGAAGTGCGACGTGTCGACGACCGTGATGGGCCAGGCGGCCTCTTCGGCCGCGGTGCTCGCGCTCGCCGGTGCGAAGGGCAAGCGCTTCGCGCTGCCGCACTCGCGGATCCTGCTGCACCAGCCGCATGGGGGAGCGGAGGGCCAGGCGGTCGACATCGAGATCCAGGCCAGGGAGATGACCCGGTACCGCAAGCTCCTGGAGCGGTTGATCGCCGAGCACACGGGCCAGCCCCTGGAGACCGTATCGAGGGACACGGACCGCGACTTCATCCTCACCGCCGAGGCGGCGGTCGAGTACGGCGTCGTGGACGAGATCATCACCACTCGGGGGAACGTCCCCGAGCTCGCGGCGGTGGCGAGCGCGAGCTCGTAGCCGTCGGTCGGCCTCGCCGGTGCGGAGAGGGGTCGGGTCGTGGAGTGGATCCGCGAAGGGCAGGTCTCGCTCCCGACGATGCCCGGCGAGCCGGACGGTCTTCGGGCATGGCGTCCGTGGGTGCTCGAGGAGCCGGACGGGACCCTTCGCATGTGGTACACGGGCGACGACGGCACGACCTCGAGGATCCTGACGGCCGTCCGGCCGCCGGGCGGCGGATGGGAACGGCTCGGACTCGCGATCGACGCCGGGTTCGCCGGCGACACCGACTCGTACGGGGCCGAGTCACCGTGCGTCGTGAAGACCCCGGGCGGCTACCTGATGGTCTACGGAGGCTTCGACGGAGAGGTCGGTCGCCTCCACATGGCCACGTCGGACGACGCACGGCGCTGGGAAGCCCAGGGCACCATCATGCAGCGCGGCCCCGAGGATGAGAGCGGGGCCGACCATCCGTGCCTGTGCATCACCGGGGAACGGTGGTGGCTCTACTTCACCGGATACTCGCGATCGGGCGGAAGCGACCGCTCGGTGATCGTGGCGGCCGTGTCCCAGACGGGAGCCTCCTGGGACCGGGTCGGGACGGTCCTTGAGCCGGAAGCGGGCGAGGTCGGGGTGTCACACCCCTGCGTGCTCGAGGTCTCGAGGACGCGCTACCTGTTCTACGCGAGCGACGTCGGGGGCTCCTTCCGCATCGCGCTGGCCACCTCCTCCGACGGCATCGCGTGGGACCGCCGGGGCACGATCCTGGCGCCTGCGGGCCGAGGATCCGACGGCGCGAGCGTCCACACCCCTTGCGCCATGAGATGCAACGACGGGTCGGTTGCTATGTGGTACGCCGGCCTCCCGGTCGGCGACGACGCGCTCGGCTACCGTATCTGCTCCACGAGGTTCCCCGGCCCCTGGTTCACCTGAGCCCTCCCGAGCTCGGGCCAAGAGTGCGTGGGAGAACGTCCGTCCGATCTCGCCCTCGGATCCCGACTTCCCGCGCCTCTATGGCCGCCGGAACGATTCCGAATCACTCAACCGCGCTCTCGAGGACACCATGTTCCTCGGGTGCGCTTACAGCCTCGGATGGCGCCGTCAACAGGTCGAGGTGCTCGGCTGGGCCCTGATGGTCAACGCCCTCACGATGGCCCGCCACAGAGCCGCTGAGAACATCGAAGCAGCCGCCTGACTCACCCACCCCTGGAAGCACCGCGCCAAGGATCCGGGGCGCTCTGAATGCTGCGCGGAAACTCTGAAGCCGTTACCAAGCCGGGAGCCGGCCGCACTCGCTACACTCGAGCGCGCTGGTGATGACCTCGGCGGCGATTCCTGCCAGGTCTTCTACCGGTCCGGGCCAGGTAGGCCAGGGCCAGGTCCAGGTCCAGGTGCCAGGGGCCAGGTAGGCCAGGCCCGCGCCTGGGTGCCGGTCCCAGGCCGTTTCTGGCGAAGATCGCCTTGATCGTGTTCGCGGCCACGCCGATGCCGAGCTTCGCGAGCTCGCCCTTGATTCGCATGTAGCCCCACCGGGGGTTGTCCTTGGCCATCACCACGATCAGCCGGACGATCTCGGGATCCGTGGGTGGCCGACCCCCACGGTTCCGCTTGTAGGTCCACTTGCGCCGGATGAGCTCACGATGCCAGCGCAGCGGCGTCTGGGGCGAGACCATGAAGCTTTCCCAGCGCTCACGCGGCAGCAGTCGCGAGAAGGCTGCGAGCAGCACGCGATCGCGCCGTCGGAACTTCGGACGGCCGGCCTTTCGGGAAAGGACCTTCACCTGCTGGCGCAGGACCAAGATCTCGGCCTCTTGCTCCCGGGCCTTGCCTTCCGGTGCGAGGCGAAGCAGAAGGCGCAGCACGAAGTAGAGGACCGCGAGAAGCACCGCCGCATCCTACTTGCGGAGCCAATCGGAGGTTTCTGCACCCTTCAGGCTAGTCTTTCCTTCGCGAACCGCCTCGACCGGCGCCTGCGGCTCGCCGGGAACGGCTCCCGCCGGCTCGATCGCGGCGCGCTCGAACGGCGTCCCGGACATGCACCCCTCGTCCGGTGAAGTGCGCGGACTAGACTCTCGCAGGTTTGCGGTGCGCCCTCCCCTCGTAGGCCGTTCCCCGGTCTAGCCCGGAGTTCTCTTAGGGTCGCTGCTCCGAGGGTAGGTGCGCTGAGCCTGGATTCGGCCGTTCCGCCCCTTGATGCGGACCTGCGCTTTGGGCTGCTTCTTGGCGACCTCGATGGTCCGCTTCACGACCTCG
>DATEDE010000011.1:0-11840 GCA_035286545.1 Actinomycetota bacterium
GATCTGCCAGCGCGCCTACGGGATCCTCACGCAGCAAGCGGGCTTCGATCCGAACGACATCATCTTCGATCCCAATATTCTGGCGATCGCCACAGGGCTCGAGGAGCACGCGAAGTACGCGATCTACTTCATCGAGGCCACCCGGCGCATCAAGGAGGCCTGCCCCGGCGCGAAGATCAGCGGCGGCCTGAGCAACCTCTCGTTCTCGTTCCGCGGCAACGACCGGGTGCGGGAGGCGATCCACTCGGCGTTCCTCTACCACGCGATCCAGGCCGGCCTCGACATGGGCATCGTGAACGCCGGCCAGCTCGTGGTCTACGAGGACATCCCGAAGGACCTGCTCGAGCGGGTCCTGGACGTGGTCCAGAACCGGCGACCCGACGCCACCGAGCGGCTGGTGGAGTTCGCCCAGACCGTGAAGGGGGGCGGTCGCAAGCCCGAACTCGACCTCGCCTGGCGCGAGGCGGGCGTGGAGGAACGCCTGGCCCACGCCCTCGTCCACGGGATCGTGGACTTCATCGAGGCGGACGTGGAGGAGGCGCGCAGCAAGCTCCCGCGACCTCTCGACGTGATCGAGGGGCCGCTCATGAACGGCATGAAGATCGTGGGCGACCTGTTCGGCGCCGGGAAGATGTTCCTGCCCCAGGTCGTGAAGAGCGCGCGAGCCATGAAGAAGGCCGTGGCGTACCTCGAGCCGTTCATGGAGGAAGAGAAGCTCCGCCTCGGCCCCGGCGAGAGCCGCGCCCAGGGCAAGGTCGTGCTCTGCACGGTGAAGGGCGACGTCCACGACATCGGCAAGAACATCGTTGGGGTCGTGCTGGGCTGCAACAACTACGAGGTGATCGACCTCGGCGTGATGGTGCCGCCGGACGTGCTCCTTGACACCGCCGTGGACGAAGGCTGCGACATCGTGGGATGCTCCGGCCTGATCACGCCCTCGCTCGGCGAGATGGAGAACGTCGCCCGGGAGATGGAGCGTCGCGGCCTCGACCTGCCGCTCCTGATCGGCGGGGCTACCACCTCCCGGCAGCACACGGCGGTGAAGATCGCGCCCGGCTACGAGCAGCCCGTGGTCCACGTCGTGGACGCCTCCCGCGTGGTCGGCGTCGTGTCGGACCTCCTGGACCCCGAGCGCCGGACGAAGCTCGATCGCCACAACCGCGAGGAGCAGGAGCGCCTGCGCGCCCTCCACGCCGAGCGCGAGTCCCAGCCCCTGCTACCGATCCGCCTGGCGATCGAGCGGCGCACGCCGATCGTCTGGCACGCCGAGGACGTCGCGACCCCCGCCTTCGCCGGCGTGCGCACCGTTGACCCCGATCTGGTCGAGCTGCGCGACTACATCGACTGGACGTTCTTCTTCACCGCGTGGGAGCTGAAGGGTCGCTACCCACAGATCCTTGATCACCCTGCACACGGCGAGGCGGCGCGCGAGCTGTTCGACGCCGCGAACACGCTGCTCGATCGGATCGTCGCCGAGGGGTCGCTGCGCGCGAAGGGCGTATACGGGTTCTGGCCAGCCGCCGCCGAGGGCGAGGACATCGTCTTGGCGGACGGCACGCGCTTCCCGATGCTGCGCCAGCAAGCCGACCACGGGGACGACCGCCCGAGCCGCTCGCTGACCGACTTCGTAGCCCCCGCCGAGACGGGGCTGCCCGACCACCTGGGCGCGTTCGCGGTCACGGCGGGGATCGGCGCCGACGACCTCTCCGCGCGCTTCGAGGCCGAGCACGACGACTACCACGCGATCATGGTCAAGGCGCTCGCCGACCGCCTGGCCGAGGCTTTCGCCGAGTGGCTCCACCAACGCGCCCGCCGTGAGTGGTACGAGACCGGCCCCGACATGACGAACGAAGAGCTGATGCAGGAGCGCTACCGCGGGATCCGGCCCGCGTTCGGCTACCCGGCGTGTCCGGACCACTCCCGTAAGCGCACGCTGTTCGACCTCCTCGATGCCGCGGCGATCGGCATGGAACTGACCGAGCACTTCGCCATGACCCCGGCCGCCAGCGTCTCGGGCCTGTACTTCGGGCACCCCGCGGCTCGGTACTTCAACGTCGGGCGCCTGGGGCGCGATCAGGTGGAGGACTACGCCGCACGCTGCGGCATGGACCGCCGGGAGGCCGAGACCTGGCTCCGCCCGAACCTCGCCTACGACCCCGATTGAGGCGAGGGCTCCGGCGCCACAACGAGTCGCCTCGTCCGCCCATGGACGGCCAAGTATGAGGCCCTCGTCGTCTCCCCGACCGGACGGCGACGCGTTCTTGCTAGCGTGACGCCCCGATGGGTACGTTCTGGCACTCGTTCGCCGACATGGCCGCCGTGGAGACGGGCGGCGAGCTCGTCGTGGACCGGGGTGAGGGCGTACACGTGTGGGACGAGCAGGGGCGCCGCTACCTCGACGCGACGGCGGCGCTCTGGTACTGCAACGTCGGCTACGGTCGGACCGAGATCGCCGACGCAGTGGCCCAGCAGATCCGGCGCCTGGCTGCCTACTCGACCTTCGGCGACCTGTCCAACCGGCCGGCGATAGAGCTCGCCGAGCGGGTGAGCGCCCTCGCGCCGGTCCCCGAGAGCAAGGTGTTCCTCACAAGCGGGGGATCGGACTCGATCGACACGGCGACGAAGATGGCCCGCCGGTACTGGCAGCTGGTCGGACGGACCGACCGGACGCTGCTGATCACCCGAGAGCGCGCGTACCACGGGATGCACATCGCCGGGACGAGCCTGGCGGGCATCGAGGCCAACGCGCTCGGCTACGGCACGCTCGTCGGCGACGTCGCGAAGGTCGCGTGGGACTCCGTGAACGAGCTCCGCGAGGCGATCGCCTTCGCCGGCCCCGAGCGCGTAGCCGCGTTCTTCTGCGAGCCCGTCATCGGCGCGGGTGGGGTATTCGCGCCGCCCGAGGGCTACCTGGCCGAGGTCCGTGCCATCTGTCGCGAAACCGGCGTCCTGTTCGTCGCCGACGAGGTGATCACCGGGTTCGGGCGGCTCGGCGACTGGTTCGCGAGCTCGCGCTGGGACCTGGAACCCGACCTCGTCACCTGCGCGAAGGGCATCACCAGCGGCTACCTCCCGATGGGCGCGGTTATCGCCGCTCCGTGGGTGGCCGAGCCGTTCTGGCAGGCAGGAGCCGGCTTATGGCGCCACGGCTACACGTACTCGGGCCACGCCACCGTCGCCGCGGCCGGACTCGCCAACCTCGACGTCATGGAGCGCGAGGCACTTCCGAAGCGCGCCCTCGAGCTGGAAGGCCCGCTCGCCGACGCGCTCGCCCCACTCGCCGGGCACCCGCTCGTCGAGGAGGTACGTGCCGGTACCGGCCTGCTCGCCGCCGTCCAGCTGTCCGCCGACGCGATCGCCGAGGATCCCACCCTGCCGGGCCGCGCGGTCGCCTCCTGCCGCGCCCACGGCGTGCTCACCCGTGCCCTGGCAACAGGAGCTCTCCAGGTCTCGCCGGCGCTCGTGCTCGACGAGGCCGGTCTCCAGGAGCTCCGGTCCGGCATCGGCGCCGCCCTCGGAACGATCTGACCCGACTCGCGGGCGAGGGACCGACCGAGGCGTCAGTGGAACGAGTGACCACAGGCGCAGGAGCTCTGGGCGGCCGGGTTGTCGATCGTGAATCCCGAAGCCTCCAGCGAGTCGACGAAGTCGATCGTGGCCTGCGAAAGATATGGCACGCTCATCCGGTCCACGACGATCCTGACGCCGAACTGCTCCTCGGCGACGTCTTTCTCCGAGAGTTGGTCGTCCAGGTACATCGCGTACCGGAGCCCCGAACATCCACCGGGCTGCACGGCGACGCGCAGGGCGATGTCCGAGCGTCCCTCTTCGGTCAGGAGCTCCTTGACCTTGCCGGCGGCGTTCTCGGTGAGCTGGATCATCGTTCCTCCGTCGAGCGATTCGGGCTCCGCGATTGTAGCGGGTCCCGCGGCTAACTCTACCCCGCAGGTGCGGTTTCCTTCAGGTCGGCGACCTCGGCGAGCGCGGTCCGCTGGAGCTGTCCCGGCGAGGTCCTGAACACCGAGTCCGGGGTCCCACACGCAGCCCAGACCTCCTCGAAGCTCATGAGGTCCCGGTCAAGGAGCGTGCGGATCCGCTCCGTGTGCCCGAACGGCGGCGTTCCGCCCACGGCGAACCCGGTGGCCGCTCGTGCCTGCTCGGGGGTCGCGCGCCGGATCCCTGTCGCGCCGACGAGCCTGGCCAGCGCGGCTTCGTCCACCCGGTTGGCGCCGCTCGTGAGCGCGAGCACGGGGCGACCGTCTGCGATGAACACGAGCGACTTCACGATCTGGCCGACCTCGCACCCGATCGCCCGCGCTGCATCCTCGGCCGTCTTCGTGCCCCTGGGGAAGCGGCGCACCTCGACCGGGTGGCCGAGCACCCTAGCGGCCTCCAGGAAGCGGTCGATCGCTCTGCTCACGGCGGGAACTCGAGCGTCGACGCTCGCGTGGCGACCTCGGCGGCGAGCTCCTCCAGCGCGAGCCGCGTCTCGCCCAGCGCCCGCGCCGCACCGAACCGCTCGACGAGCGAGAACACAGCCACACCATCGGGCCGCACCTCGGCGTCGCCGCACAGGACCGCGGCCGGCGTTCGGACCTCGCGAGCCGCCTCGAGCACGCCGCCCACCACCTTGCCCGCCAGCGATGACGAATCCAGGCGCCCCTCCCCCGTTAAGGCCACATCGGCGAGGGCCAGGCGCTCCCTGAACCCCACCGCCTCCATCACGACTTCGACGCCCGGCCGGATCCTGGCTCCTAGGAACGCGACGAGCCCAGCGCCCAGCCCGCCCGCGGCTCCTGCGCCCGGCAGCCCCCGGACGTCGGCGCCGAGGTCCCGGTGGATGACGGCCGCTAGGTGACCGAGCGCCCTGTCCAGCAGCAGCACGTCCTCGGGCGAGGCGCCCTTCTGCGGCGCGAACACGTGGGCCGAGCCCTTCGGCCCCGTGAGCGGGCTGTCCACGTCGCTCGCCACCACCACCCGCACCGACCGCATGACCGCCTCGATCGGCGTCAGATCGATCCGGGCGAGGTCGAGCAGGCCCAGGCCACCGGGTGGGATCTTCCGACCGCGGCCGTCCGTGAGATGCGCGCCCAGCGCCTCGGCCATCCCGGCCCCGCCATCCGTGGACGCGCTGCCGCCGATGCACACGAGGATCGTTCGGGCGCCAACCCCGACCGCCTCGCGGATCAGCTCGCCGGTCCCGTACGTCGAAGCGCGGAGCGGGTCACGCCGAGAGACGAGCGCGAGGCCCGAGGCCCGGGCCATCTCGACCACGCCGAGGCGGCCCTCAGGACGATCGACGAGGCCGAACGCGGCGTCCACGGGATCGCCGAGAGGACCGGTCACCCTCACCGTGCCTAAGTTGCCGCCCAGGGCCTCGACGAGGGTGTCGAGCGTGCCCTCGCCCCCGTCGGCCATCGGCAGCTCGACGATCTCGTCGTCAGGGCGCTCGCGACGCCAGCCCGCGGCGATCGAACGGGCCGCCTGGGGTGCGGTGAGCGTGCCCCGGAACTTGTCGGGAGCGGCGAGGACGATCACTCAGCGAGGGTACGATACGGCCCGTCCCGGCCCCGCCGGGCGAGTCGAACCGACGGAGGGCCGACGTGACCGTGGACCGCAACACGATGCTCGGCGCCGCCCACGCCGAACGCGAGCGACTGGGCCGGACGATCCAGTACTCGCCGCCGGCGACCTGGGAGGCGGACAGCTTGTGCGCCGGGTGGCGCAACCGCGACATCGTCGCCCACCTAGCGGCCCAGGACGTGGCCGCCGCCCAACTCGTCGCCGGCGAGCCTGCCGTCGAGTTCGACGCCTTCCGCGCGGCCAACGACGGAGATCTGTGGGTCAGCGGATTCAACGAGTGGGCCGTGAAGATGCGCGAGGAGACCTCGTCCCGTCAGCTGATAACCGACTGGGGGCGTGCCGCCGACGCGTTCCTGATCCTGACGTCGCGCCTGTCCGAGGACGAGTGGCGCTACACGAAGGTCGACTGGGTGGCCGGAGAGATCGGCGTCCGGTACCTGGTTCAGAGCCGGATCATCGAGTGGTGGTTCCATGGCGAGGACATCCGCGAGGGCGCGGGCCTGGAGGAGAACCCCCAGCACTGGCCGGTCCACCTCGCGAACGATCTTGCGATCCGGATGCTCCCCTTCTCGCTGGGGCACCTGGGCCTCTCGCTGCCCGGGATGAGCATCGCCGTCGACCTCGAAGGCGTGGGCGGCGGGACGTGGCACTGGGGACTCGCGCCCGGAGAGTCGCCGCCTCGCAAGAAGAAGCCGGATGCGTTCGTGCAGGGGCGCGCCACCGCGTTCGCGCTCGTGGCGGGACGGCGGATCCCGGCGACCGCGTTCCTGGACGACGGCAACCTGGTGATCGGAGGCGACGAGACGCTCGCCCTCACGGTGCTCGAGCACCTGCGGGCGTTCGTCGAGTAGGGATCAGCGCGTCACGGCGAGGCGCTTGATCGCGCGCGGCACCGCGCCGAACCGGTACTTGTACGCGTAGTCGCCCTTCAGCAGGTCGAACGCCGAACAGCCGGCCTCGATCGCGATCCGGATGTCCTCGGCGACGAGCACCATCCCCGGCGAGACCGCCCGGTGCTCGCGGTCGAACGCCGAGTTGTAGAGGTAGAAGGTCCCCTCGAACCGGAAGCCGATCGTGCCGGCCAGCTTACGGCGGTCCTCGAGCTCGAGGAATGTGAGGTTGAACACCTCGCGCGGCAGGAACGCCTCGCCGAGGCGACGGAAGAAGATCTCCATCCCCGGCTGCATGAACACTCCCTTGGGCCCTTCGCTCGTGCGATGCAGCGCCACGAAGTTGTCCAGGGAAGCCACGAGCGTGTCCTGGGTCGCCAGGCAGATGTGCCAGGGCCCGACCTCGGCCTGGAGCTTGCGGGCCTTGCGCTTGATCTCGTGCCGGAGCTTGGAGGGCAGTTGCTCAAGGTACCCTTCGTAGGTGCCCGGGACCTGCAGGATCGGCGCGACGCCGTTCTGGTCATCGTGCACCTCGACGGTCAGGCCCTGGGCCTCGGCCGCCTCGGCTAGCAGAGTGAGCCAGGGCCGGTCCTCGGGCAGGCCGCGCAGATCGGCCTCGGACCAATCCTCGCGCCGGGCGAGCGCGGCGAGCAGCTCCTTGGCGATCGCGGGCTGGGACTCCGCGAGCCCGACCGGCCCGAGGTAGTCGGTCACCTCGGTCCCGCCGAGGAAGCGCAATATCGGCCCGAACCGCTCGAACGCGACCGCCCCCACCTGCGCCCCGTCCTCCTCGGCGAACGCCAGCAGCAGGTGGTCGGGCTCGCGCGCGAACTCCTCCCAGTAGAGCTTCAGGAAGCCAGGAGTATGGAAGAACGTGCCGCCGGGGTCTGCGGTGACGAGCGTCGACCAGTCGCGAAGGGCGAAGTCACGGGGGTCCGCGCTGAAGACGACGTTCATCGGTCAGGCAACGCTCCCACAGGCAGAAGGTGTTCCCGACCCTACCAAGAGCCCCCTCCACCACCTCCGCCACCTCCGCCGGAGAACCCCCCACCCCCGAAGCCGCTCCCGCCCGAGCCCGAGGGCGTCGACGCGATCGTGCCGCTGGTCGTGACCGAGAACGCGTCCATAGAGTCAGCGAAGGCTGCGTAGGTGAACGGGTGCGCGCTCCGGTACCAACCCATGTCGTCGGCAGGCACCTGCCCGAGGGCCTCGAAAGCCTTGGCCCACTTCTCGGTCACGCCGAACACCACGGCGAACGGCAGGAACCTCGTGAACACCTTCTCCTCCTCGGCCCAGTGGGACGTGTGCTGCTCCACCTTCTCGATCACCACTCGGAACCCGTTGACCCGACGGGTCATCGCGGTGCCCTTCGCCGTGCGCCGCGGCATCCGCTTCGCGCCTATCATCAGCAGGATCCCCCCCGCGATGAGGGGCAGCCCGAGCAGTCCGAGGTTCGTGAAGTAGGCGAGAGCCACGGTGGCCCCGATACCGAGCAGCAGCGCCGCGATGCCGATACCCGTCCACATCGCCCGCACCTTGTCGGGGCGTTTCACGAACCACTTCCGGCTCACCATGTCCCCGTAGAGCGCGTCCTTCACCTCCTGTAGGCGAGCAACGAACGTCTTCTTCAGGTCCGAGAGCAGGGTCTCGGGCCCGTCCTCGAAGAGCCCCTCCAGCAGGGTTCGCTCGTAGTCCAGCAGCTCCTCTGTCTCCTTCGGCTGCCGGGTCAGCTTCCAGTCTGGCTTGCCGAACCATCCCTCCTTGGGGATCTCCTCGATCACCAGGTAGCCGCGGACCGCGAGGTCGACGATCGTCGCCGTCACGTCGAGCGTGTTGGCCTCCTCGTCGATCAGCGTGCCGATCTGGCCCGGCCGCAGGTCCTCGGGCGGCGCGTACTCGACCGGCGCCGTCCCCTTCTCCAGAAGCGGAACGGCCTGGGTCTCGGCCTGGATCGGTCCGCCCTCGGGCGCGCCCATCACCTGGTCGATCCGCGAGCCCGAGTAGCGCACGTCCCGCCCCGCCCGCCAGGCGAGCCAGGCGAACCCGCCGATCACGAACACCAGCAGCCCAAGGCCGCCACCCACGGTGACCCGGGTCCGCGCGAAGGCCCTGTCCAGGCTCCAGCGCTCGTCCAGGATCGGAGCGGTGCTCGCGACGGTCCCGGGAGGCAGCGCCACCACGACCGAGAGCGCTGTGTAGGCGGGCAGCCCCTGGTGCGCGAAGCGCGCGACGCCGTTCTTGATGTTCGCACTGCCGCACTGGAACGTGGAACCGAATGGCCCTGAGGAACAGGCCACCCGGTCGACCGGCGCGGACGCCCGGACGCGGACGGTCATCTCGCTGATCGACTGCTCCCACCGGTCTCCGATCGCGTTCCAGTAGAGCTCGTCGTGCGTCTGGAACCCGTTCATCGCGCCCTCGACCCGGTAGACGATCTCGTAGGTGTGGCGTCCGGATACCTCGACGTCGGGGTCGCCTATCCTGATCACGAAGTTCCCGTTCTCCTCGCTCGTCTCGACTCCGTCGGGCGTCCTGGGCGAGGTAGTCACCGACACGACCTCGATCGGGTACACGCGGTCGTACTGGTCGTCGTAGCGCAGCCGGTTCGGGATGTACCTGAAGATCCCGTGGCGCGGCATCGAGCCGAACTGCTGCAGGATCGTCTCGCGGATCAGCAGGTCGCCGGATGGCTCGATCGTGATGTCGACGTCGAAGCGCTCCGTGCGCTCGGACTCGAACCCCTGGGCGGCTGTGGGGGCAGCGGACAGGAGCACGACGGCGGCGAGCAGGCCGATCCAGACGAACCCGATGGATCTCCTCACAGCGCCTCCACGAAGAAGAAGGAGATGGCCATGATGACGTACGCACCGGTCAGCTGGGCGCCCTCGAGCCAGTTCGACCGCCCGTCGCTCGAGATCATGAACACCAGGATCGTGGAGAGCGCCACCGCGGCGACCTCGAACGTGCTGAAGATGAAGTCCATCGGGTGGCCGACCAGCAGGCTGATGAACACGAGCGCGGGCGCGACGAACAAGGCGATCTGGGTACTCGAGCCGATCGCGATCTCGAGCGTGACGTCCACCTTGTTCCGCAGCGCGAACATGATCGCCGACGAGTGCTCGGCGGCGTTGCCGATGATCGGGATCACGATGAGGCCTACGAACAGCGGAGAAAGCCCGAGATCCTCCAGCGCCGGCTCGAGCGAGGCGACGAGGAACTCGGCCTCGAGGGCAACCACGGCGGTCGCGCCCAGGAGCAGCCCGATCGCCTTGCGCCGAGACCAGTCCGGATGCTCCTCGGGTGCAGGCGTCCGGAACAGGTGCTCGTGGGTCACGAGCGTGAAAGCGAGCGCGGCCGCGTAGAGCGCGATCAGGACAGCCGCGACGGTCGCGCTCACGACCTCGCGCTCGAGGAAGGTCTCGTTACCCGACCCAAGTGCGAAGAGCGCGGGCATCAGCAGGCCTGTCACCGCCAGGACGAGCGAGGTCGCGTGGATCTGGGCCGCCTGGGCGTTGTACGACTGCTGCTCGTGCTTCAGGCCTCCGAGCAGGAACGACAGACCGAGCACGAGCAACAGGTTCCCCAGGATCGAGCCGGTGAGCGAGGCCTTCACGATCTCGATCTCGTCGTCCAGGATCAGGAAGATCGCGATGATCAGCTCGGTCACGTTGCCGAACGTCGCGTTGATCAGCCCGCCGATCCGGGGTCCTGTGTGGAGCGCCAGTTGCTCGGTCGCTCGGCCGATCAGGCCTGCGAGCGGCAGGATCGCTCCCGCCGAGGCTACGAAGATCAGCAGGTCGTCGCCGCCAGCCAGCTCGAGCGCGATCGAGATCGGCACGAGGACGAGGAGCCAGTCCAGCGACGGTCGGAGCCTGGCCACGGGCGAAGCCTAGAACGCGGCGACGGCCTGACGAAGCATCAGCACCCTGCCGGCATGGAGGACCTCCTGAGGCTGCACCGCGACCTCGCCGGGTGGTAGCCGCTGCTCTCGGGGATCCTCCTTCGGGTTGTTCAATGCGCGGCCGAACCCTCGGCCTCGCCCTTGCCGGCGAGGGCCTCCTGCAGCACGTCCCATGGAAGGACGGCACACTTGATGCGCACCGGGTACTTCACGACGCCCTTGAGGGCGACGAGCTCGCCGAAGGTCTCCTCGTCGGGTTCGACCTCGCCGGCCATCATGGCGCGGATCCGACCGATCATCTCGCCGGCCTCATTGCGGCTGGTGTCGGCCACGGCCTCGGTCATCATCGAGGCCGAGCTCTGGCTGATCGAGCAACCCTGCCCTAGGAACCCGACGTCGACGAGCTTGCCATCGACCTCGTGCACGAACACGGTGATCTCATCGCCGCACAGCGGATTGTTCTTCGAGCAGGTGAGCTCGGCGCCCGGCACCTCGCGCTTGTTCCGCGGGTTCTTGTAGTGGTCGAGGATGACCTCTTTGTAGATGTCGTCGAGGGCCAAGCCGTCTCCTAGGCGTCGAACACGTCGCTCGCCTTGGCCAGGGCCTCGACCAGCGCGTCGACCTCGTCGTTCGTGTTGTAGACGTAGAAGCTCGCGCGCGCGGTGGCCGGCACGCCATAGCGGCGCATCACGAGTTGGTTGCAGTGGTGACCGGCGCGGATCGCGACGCCCTCCTCGTTCAGGATGGTCGCGAGGTCGTGTGGGTGGACGTCGCGGTACCAGAAGCTCACGGCCCCTCCGCGGATCGACGTGTCGGTGGGCCCGAACACGCGGGCACCGGCCTCCGTCAGCCGTCCGATCGCGTACGCGGTGATCTCCTCCTCGTGCGCTCGGACGGCGTCCATGCCGGCCGCTTCCAGGTAGTCGATCGCCGCACCCAGACCAACCTCCTGAGCGATGTTCATCGTTCCGGCCTCGAACTTGTAGGGGACGGCGTTCCAAGTGGAGTGCTCGTGGAAGACCTCCTCGATCATGTGGCCGCCACCGAGGAACGCGTCCATCGCCTCCAGGTGCTCGGCCTTGCCGTACAACCCTCCCGAGGCGGTGGGCCCCAGCATCTTGTGGCCGCTGATCGTGAGGAAGTCCACGTCCAGCGCCGTGACGTCCACCGGGACGTGCGGAACGAGCTGCGCGCCGTCCACCAGCACGAGCGCCCCGACCGCGTGCGCGGCCTCGGTCAGTTGCCGCAGCGGCGGGAGGGTCCCGAGCGAGTTCGACATGCCGGTCACCGCCAGCAGCCTCGTGCGCTCCGTGAGCAGCGAGCCGAGGTCGGACAGATCGAGCAGCCCGTCGTCGGTGAGGGGGATGTAGCGGAGCGTGATCCCGGTGTCCCGAGCGGCGAGCTGCCACGGCACGATGTTGGAGTGGTGCTCCATGTCGGTGAGCAGGATCTCGTCGCCCTCGGTG
>DATEDE010000012.1:0-5874 GCA_035286545.1 Actinomycetota bacterium
CGATCACCGCGCGGGAGATCCTCGGCGCGTACGCCGACCACGTCCTTTCCTTCGTCGACGCGTCGGCTATGCGTCCGCTCTCGGTCGTGGCCGACACGGCGAACGGCATGGGCGGGCTGATAGTCCCGGCGGTGTTCGAGCGGTTGCCCGTCACGCTAGTGCACCTGTACCCGGAGCTGGACGGCACGTTCCCGAACCACCCGGCCGATCCGATCGACCCCGAGAACCAGCGCGACCTCAAGCGCGAGGTCATCGCGAACGGGGCCGACGTGGGCCTCGCGTTCGACGGCGACGCCGACCGAGTGTTCTTCGTCGACGAACGCGCAGAAGGTGTGAGCGGCTCCGAGGTGACCGCGCTGGTCGCTGCCGCGATGCTGGAACGCAGCCCCGGTGCCCCGGTCGTCTACAACCTGATCTGCTCATGGGCGGTCCCCGAGGTGATCCGGGAACACGGCGGGCAGCCGATCCGCACGCGCGTCGGCCACTCGTTCATCAAGCAGGTGATGGCGGAGACCGGCGCCGTCTTCGGCGGCGAGCACTCGGGTCACTACTACTTCCGCGAGAACTACCGCGCCGACTCGGGGCTGATCGCCGCGGTCGTGGTCCTGGAGCAGCTCTCACGGGCCGATGTCCCGCTGTCGGAGGTCCTCGCGCCGTTCCACCGATACCGGGCCTCAGGCGAGATCAACTCCCGCGTGAGGGACCAGGACGCCAGCATCGAGGAGGTCGCCGCGGCCTTCGCCGCCGGGAGGGCGGACCGTACCGACGGGCTGACGGTAGAGTTCGAGGACTGGTGGTTCAACGTGCGGCCGAGCAACACCGAGCCGCTGCTGCGCCTGAACGTGGAGGCCAGGACGGAGGAGCTCCTGAAGGCCAAGACCGAGGAGGTCCTCGAGATCATCCGGGACGAAGGAGGAAGCGCGTGACGCTGGACGCCGAGCTGCTCGAGATCCTCGTGTGTCCGAACGACCGCGGCGAGCTGGACTACCAGCAGGACCCCGAGCTCCTGATCTGCCGCTCGTGCGGCTACCGGTATCCGGTCCGCGACGGGATCCCCGTGATGCTGATCGACGAGGCGGAGAAGCCCCCACCCGGGAAGAAGAAGCGTTGACCGATCTCGACGACGCGGCGGAGCTTCGCGCCGCCGACCCGGGCGGGATGCTGGAGGCCGTGACCTCGCTCCCGTCCCACTGCCGGGAGGGCTACCGGCTCGGGCTGTCCGCCCTCGACCTGCCGAGCGCCGAGGGCGCCACCGCCATCGCCTACTGCGGGATGGGGGGCTCGGCGATCGGCGGCGAGGTGCTCGCGGCGCTCGTGGCGCCGCGCCTCAGGTTGCCCGTGGCGATCGTGCGAACCTCCGAGCTCCCCGAATGGGTGGGACCGCACACGCTGGTCGTGGCCTCGTCATACTCGGGCGCCACCGGCGAGACGGTCGCGCTGTTCGAGGAGGCGGTCGAGCGCGGATGCCGCGTGGTCGTCGTCACCTCGGGCGGCGAGCTAGGCCGCCGGGCCGATGCGCTCGAGCTCGGGCGCGTGGTCGTCCCGGGCGGCTTCATGCCACGGGCCGCGTTCGGCTACATGGCGCTCGGGGCCCTCGGGGCGCTGGAGGCGATGGGCGTCCTGCCTTCGCTCGCCGCTGACCTCGAAGAGGCGGTACTCGAGCTCGAAGGGGTGATCGGCCTCCAGGGCCCGGACGTCCCGGCCGCTGCGAACCCTTCCAAGCGGCTCGCGCTCGCGATCGGGGAGCGGGTGCCGGTCCTCTGGGGCGCCGATGGCATAGGGGCCGTCGCCGCCGACCGGTGGAAGACGCAGTTCAACGAGAACGCGAAGGTTCCCGCGTTCGCCGCGTCGATGCCCGAGCTTGCCCACAACGAGGTGGTCGGATGGTCGGTGGGTGCGGGCGACGGGTTCGCCGTCATCGCGCTGCGACAGCAGGGCGAGTCGGCGGACGTGGCGGCTCGTTTCGGCCCCGCCATGGAGATCGCGGAGGCGTCGGGGGCGCTCACCCAGGAGGTGTGGGCGCAGGGGCACTCCGCGCTCGCGCGCCTGCTCTCCCTCGTGCAGGTCGGTGACCTCGTCGCCACCTACCTTGGGATCGCGCGCGGGTTCGACCCCTCGCCGATCGAGGCGATCGCGAGGCTGAAGCGAACGCTGGCCGAGGCATGAGCGACCCGCGCATGCTGCCCTCGCCGGGGGACGGTATCCCCGAGCGTATCGTCGACGCGATCCGCGAGCGCACGGCGCTGCAGCCGGTCGCGGGGATCGTGCTCGGCTCGGGCCTGTCGAGCGCCGTGGACGCGGTCAAGGGCGCCGCGGTCTCGGGGTCGGTCGAGATCTCGTACCCGGACCTTCCCGGGTTCCCGCCGCCCTCCGTCCTCGGGCACGCGGGCAAGCTCTGGCTGGGCCAGGTGGGCGAGCGAGCTCTCGCCGTATTCCAGGGGAGGATCCATTTCTACGAGGGCCACGGCATGGCCATGGCCTCGATCACCTCCAGGGTGGCGGCCGAGCTCGGCGCCCGGGCGATGGTGCTAACTGCCGCCGCGGGAGCGCTTGATCCGACGATCCATCCGGGGACGCTGGTCGTCCTCCGCGACCACCTCAACATGATGGGCGTGAACCCGCTCCTGGGCTGGCGCATGCCCGACGGATCACCCGCGTTCGTAGACGTGTCCGAGGTCTACGACACGGAGCTCGCGGAGCGGGCGCTGGCCTCGGCGCGAGCGTACTTCGGAACCCGGTCGGAGGCGGATGCCGCCAACGTCCCGCCCCCCGTGCGCGATGGCGTTTACGCCGCGGTCTCCGGTCCCTCGTACGAGACGCCGGCCGAGACCCGGATGCTGCACCTGCTCGGTGCGACCGTCGTTGGGATGTCGACCGTCCCGGAGGCGGTGGCGGCGAGGGCGCTCGGTATGCGGGTGCTCGGCCTGGCCTTCGCCACGAACGCGGCGGGCGCATCCGTGTCGCACGAGGAGGTTCTCGTAGCCTCCAAGGCGGCGTCCGATGCCATCGGGCGCGTGCTCCTGGACCTGGTGGAAACGCTCTGATCTCTAGGAAGGTGACGACATGGAAGGCGATGTGAAGGACCCGGGCCTGGCCCCGGAGGGGCGCGACCGGATCGCGTGGGCGGCCAAGGAGATGCCGGTGCTCGCGCTGATCAAGGAGCGGTTCGAGAAGGAGCGTCCGCTCGAGGGCGTGCGGATCGGCGCGTGCCTGCACGTGACGACCGAGACCGCGAACCTGATGATGGCGCTCGCCGCCGGCGGGGCCGACGTGGCGCTCTGCGCCTCGAACCCGCTCTCGACGCAGGACGACGTGGCCGCGGCGCTCACCGAGGCAGGTATCAAGACCCAGGCGATCAAGGGCGAGGACCACGACACGTACTTCCGCCACATCAACGCGGTGCTCGACGCGCGGCCGCAGATCACGATGGACGACGGGTGCGACATGGTTACGGTGCTGCACCGGGAGCGGCAGGAGCAGATCGCCGAGGTGATCGGCGGGACCGAGGAGACCACCACAGGCGTGATCCGCCTGCGCGCGATGGCGGCCGACGGCGCGCTCCGCTACCCGATCGTCTCGGTGAACGACGCCGACACGAAGCACCTGTTCGACAACCGGTTCGGGACCGGACAGTCGACGATCGACGCGATCATGCGTTCGACCAACCTGCTCCTCGCCGGTCGTACGGTCGTCGTCGCCGGGTACGGGATGTGCGGGCGGGGCGTCGCGTCGCGCGCCCGCGGCATGGGCGCGCAGGTCATCGTGACCGAGGTCGACCCGCTGCCGGCGCTCGAGGCCGCGATGGAGGGCTACCGCGTGATGCCGCTGCGCGAGGCCGCTCGGATCGGCGACGTGTTCGTCACCGTCACGGGCGACAAGGGCGTGATCCGTCGCGAGCACATGGAGGTCATGAAGGACGGCGCCGTGCTCGCGAACTCGGGTCACTTCGACGTCGAGATCGACAAGGGGGCGCTCGCCGAGCTCGCCACGGGTGGGATCCGCCGCGTACGAGGGTTCGTCGATGAGTACACGTTCGCCGACGGCCGCAAGATCCACCTGCTCGGTGAGGGCCGGCTCGTCAACCTCGCGGCGGCCGAGGGACACCCAGCGGCGGTGATGGATATGTCGTTCGCGAACCAGGCGCTCTCGGTGGAGTGGATCGTGAAGACGCGAGGGACCCTCGAGCCCGGTGTGTATCCGGTTCAAGCCGAGATCGACGCCGAGGTCGCCAAGCTGAAGCTCCAGGCGATGGGCGTCGAGATCGACGAGCTCACCGCGGAGCAGGAGGAGTACCTGCGTTCGTGGGATCAGGGAACCTGAGACGCGGGAGGGCGCGGCGATGACCGAGGGGACGGCCCCGATCTCGGTCCGCGCGCGGTTCGAGCGGTTCCCGGCCACGGTCAAGGGCGCCTTCATCTTCCGCGGCGAGGACCCGGACCCGCACCAGGTGGTGCTCCGCCGCGCGCGGGTGGCCGCGGTCGGCCCCGGCGCGTCCGCCGAGGTGCCGATCGCGCCCGTCACGCTCGACGTGATCCCGCACCGCGACCTGTTCGTGCCGTTCGAGATCTCGGTCTCGGAGCTGGACCCCGGCTGGTACACGCTGCTGTGCGACGTCGAGGTCGACGGCGCACCGGACAGTTACGACGGAGGGCGGCGATTCTGCGTCCCGTGGCCGAGGTCGACGGTGCGTCGGGGGACCGTCAAGGTGGAGCGAGAAGTGGATCTCGCCGACGCGAAGGTCCGTGTCGAACAGCTCGAATGCGCGGGCGACTCCGTGAAGGTGCTCCTGCGGATCGACCCGCCGGGGCCCGTCTCTGTGCGGCTCTCGGCGGATGGCCGGAGGCTCGAGGTCCTCGAGTCCGAGATCGACGAGGAGACCGGCCGCGGCCGGATCGTCGCCTATCCGGTCCTGCGGACCGACGCGACGGTGCGCGTCGAGATCAAGGGCAGGGGACGCGGCGTCGCGGTGGCGCTGGAGGTGCCGCTCGGCGACTGACCAGATGTCGGCGGCTGGCGCTAGCGTTCGCCCGTGCTGGCCGACCTGCTCGACGCGCTCTTCCCCAAACGCTGCGCGGGTTGTGGGGGCGGTCCCTGGCCCTTCTGCGCAGTCTGTCGCCGCGAGCTCCTCGTCCTGCAGCCGCCATGGTGCGCTCGATGCGGCGCCCCGGCCTCCGCTTCCGTCCCGTCGTGCAGGGACTGTCCGCCGTCCGAGATCTACCTGGCCCGTGCGCCGTTCGGGTTCGACGGGCCGCTGCGCCGGGCCGTGCACCGGCTTAAGTTCTCGGGATGGCGTCCCGTCGCAGGGGCGCTCGGCGGCGCGATGGTCGCGGCATGGGCCCACGCCCCCTTCCAGCCGGACGCGGTGACCTGGGTGCCCCTGTCCAGGGCTCGTCTGGCTGCACGGGGCTACGACCAGGCCAGATCGCTCGCCGAGGTGGTCGCCCCGCGGCTCGGCGTGCCCGTGCGGGGGCTGCTCTCCCGCACGGCCGATCCGGGGCCGCAGGCGCGCCGGGGCGGCTCGGCTCGTCGCGAGGCTATGCGAGGCGTGTTCGCCCCGGCCGCGCGGCCGCCCCGGCGGGTCCTCCTGGTCGACGACGTCCTGACCACCGGGGCCACCGCCAGCGCGTGCGCGCAGGCCCTGCTGGGTGCCGGGGCCACGGAGGTGGCGCTGCTCACGGCCGCGCGCGCCGTGTCCTCACTCCGGGGCCGCACCCCGGCCGAGGGGGCTTCGGACCGCCCTATACTCGGCGATGGGCTCGTGTCCGGGTCTGTGGTTGCCCCGGGGAGAGGTTCCTCGGCAGTCGATGCCAGCCGCGGGCGAAGCGACCCACGTAAGCCGACCCTTGGTCGGTGAGCATGGCGCGGTTTAGATGT
>DATEDE010000013.1:0-2772 GCA_035286545.1 Actinomycetota bacterium
CGTGAGGGCGCCGAGCGCGAGGTCGTGTGGCGCAGCTCGGGAACCGCGGACCTCCACCCCACCCCCGAGGACGCCTCGGCCAACGGCTGCGGCTGGCCTGTCGCCCTGGAGATCCCGACCGGCGACTGGCGCTCGGCCTACTACTCGGTGACGCTCACGGCGGGCGCGGAACGCGCGGACGCGTTCCTCGTCGTTCGCCCCGGCGCGCAGCGCGCGCCGATGCTCCTCGTGCTCTCGACGACCACATGGCAGGCCTACAACGACTGGGGCGGCACCTCCCTGTACGTGAACGGGACGCGCGTCTCGTTCGAGCGGCCGTTCGCGAATGGGTTCCTCCTCAAGCCCGAGCCGATCGGCCGGATGATGCAGCGCGAGCCCGACAGGGAGGCGATGGGCTTCCGCAACTGGGCGCGCCCGCTCGGACTGTCGGACTGGTGCGGCGGCGCGGGATGGTTCACCTACGAGCGCACGTTCACGCGCTGGGCCGAGCGCAGCGGCTACGCGTTCGACGTAGCGATCAGCGAGGACCTCGAGACCCATCCCGAGGTGCTCGACGGCCACCGGCTCTACCTATCGATCGGGCACGACGAGTACTGGTCCTGGGGCATGCGCGACGCGTTCGACGCGTTCGTCGCGGGTGGGGGCAACGCCGCGATCCTGAGCGGCAACACCGCCTTCTGGCAGGTCCGGTTCGACGAGGGCTATCGCGGGATGACCGGCTACAAGTACAAGGTCGAGCAGGACCCGGTGCTCGGCACGCCCGACGAGCGGCTCCTGACCGGCTGCTGGTCCGACCGACGCACCGGCCGTCCCGAGACCTCCACGATCGGCCTCACGTTCACCCGCGGCGGGTACGCGAAGTACGGGCTCGGCGCCGAGGACCCCTCGGCCACCTTCACGGTCCACCGGCCCGAGCACTGGGCGTTCCAGGGCACCGGCCTGGAGCGCGGCGGCGGGTTCGGCGCCGCGGATGCGATCGTCGCGTACGAGTGCGACGGGTGCGCGTTCGAGCTCGACGCCGATGGTCTTCCGGTGCCGACCCACGTGGACGGCGCGCCAGAGGGCCTGCAGATCCTCGCGACCGCGCCCGCGCACCTGTGGGCCCAGCACGAGCAGCCCACGCGCTACGCGATGGAGCAGGGCGACCTGGAGACGTGCGTCGATGCCGTGTTCGGCGACCGGAGCCCGGAGCATCTCGCGGAGCTCGCCGAGGGCAACGCCGTGATGGCGACCTTCGAGCGTCCCGGCGGCGGGACCGTCGTGAACGCCGGCGTGACGGACTGGGTGCTCGGCCTGTCCGACCCGGTCGTGGAGCGCATCACGCGCAACGTGCTCGACCGCCTCTCGCGCTGAGGCTTCAGCAGTATGTGTCGTTGCCAAACCAGCACGCTGCGTTCTCGGCCGCGATGTGCCCGAACAGCACCGCGAGCACGCCGAGCGCGACCAGGGCGATCGCGATGTTCGCCCCTCGCAGCCGCACGGAGACCGTGGCCTCGACCCGATACTCGGAGCGGGCGAGGCGGAGACGGAGCACCGGCCACAGCGCGATCGCGAGCCCAATCAGCGGGCCCACCAGCACGATCGCTGTCACGAAGTCGCCGGCGCCCTTCGGCGGGTCGGTGAGCGGGCCCAGCACGTCGTAGGGACCCTCCACGCCAAGGCCGTACTTCAGGACCTTCGCGCCGACGAACAGCGCCGCCGCCGGCAGCACGAGGGGCGGCCGCGAGGACCATCGTCCATCGTGCTCGGCGCTCCACACCTGCGAGCCTGACGCACGCGGATGCGACCGGCAACGGTCGTCACGTAACCAAGACACGGTCGTCATCGAGCCGTTACTTCGAGGCCGTCTCCTTGTGTTGACATGCGCCAACACACGAAGGTAGTGTCGGTGCCTCGAAGTAGCGTCGCGCGATGCGCCGGCGCCACCCGAAGAAGGACGTCGAGAAGGCGCTCCGCTTTGCCGAGGAGCGGGGGTGGCGCGTCGCTCTCGGCGGCGCTCACCACTGGGGCGTCATCCGGTGTGGGTTCGGATGCGAGGAACCGGTCTGGTCCACTCCCGCGAACCAAGGGAACCACGCGAAGAAGCTCGTGAGGAAGGTGACGAAGTGCCGCCACAGAACGAGCCGATGAAGAAGCAACCGAAGCACGACTTCGTGCTGATGCTCGAGGGTCCTCTCATGGAGGAACGGATCATCGATGGTCTGTTCGAGGCGGGATGTGACGACGCCACGTTCGGGGTAGTCGATGACGTCGCGGAGGGTGACTTCACGAGGCGTGCACCGACCCTCCTTGACGCGATCACCTCAGCGATCCGCGACGTCGAGTCCGTCCCGCCGCTCCGGGTGGTCCGGGTCGAGAACGAGGATCTCCTGACCATGGCGGAGATAGCCCGCCGACTGGGACGGACCCGCGAGAGCGTTCGACTCCTCGTCGAGAGTAAGCGAGGCAAGGGGGGCTTCCCCGCTCCAGAGTCTGGGACGGGGAAGTGGCGGTTCTGGCGATGGTCGGACGTCCTGTCGTGGCTCGACGACGTGCCAGATGCCGAGCTCGAGCGTGCCCGCGTGATCGACGCGGTCAACGCCGCGCTCGAGCTCCGCCGCCGCAAGGCCGTGCTCCCCCGCGCCGACCGCAAGGTCATCCAGGCGCTGTCGGCCTGAGCTCCGCCCCCGACGGCGCGATCCTGCCCACGGCGTACAGGGCCATCGCGGCCGCCGCGGCAACATGCCAGACGGCGTGCCACTGCATCGGGCTCGCGGGGTCGCACAAGGGTCC
>DATEDE010000014.1:0-2684 GCA_035286545.1 Actinomycetota bacterium
GAGATCCAGCGCAGCTGCTGGCGCTCCTCGCCGCGCGCGCCGCGGAACCGCAGCAACAGGGACGCCAGTCCGAGCAGGCCGGTCGCGAGGACGGCGGTCGTGCCGATGGTCAGCAGCAGGGCAGCGAGGCCGGATGGGAGCTGAACGGGCATCGGGTTCTGGATGTCGATCGCCGGGAGACCGCCTTCCTTCGGGAGGCCGTACACGGCGCCGGGCTTGAACGCGGCCCACGTGAGCACGCAGGCCACCCCGGTCCACCACAAGGGGATCAGCCATCGCCATCGACGCGACCGGGGGCGGCCGGTCGGGAACAGGGCGAGCAGAATCGGGAGCGGGAGCACCATGACGAGGATCGCGATGCCGTTGAGCCATCCGGCGAAAGGGACCAAGGCGAGATCGCGCGGCTCGGGTCTGAACGCGGCCTGGACGTACCCGTCGGTCGCGAACCCGACGCCCGCGGCCGCCGCCTCGGCAAGGAAGATCCATCCGATCGGGTTGCCGGTCCGGTGGATGATCAGCCGGCCGAGGAGACCCACAGCGACCAGGACCGCGACCATCAGCAGGAAGCCCGCGATACCTCCCGCCGTCACCGAACCTGTCCCGCCGGGCGCCAGGCCCATCATCACCGGGAACAGCGCGGCGCCGGCGACCCCGGCGACGAGCACGCCGGTCGCGAGCCGATCGCGGGTCCCGGCGTTCACCGTGAGCCTCCGAGCGGGATCCGGCCGGACACCCTGGTCCCTGAGCCGGGGGCGCTCGACACGACGAGTTCGCCGGAGAGGGCCGCGAGCCGGTCGCTCATCCCCTGGAGCCCCGTGCCGTGTCCGGTCGCGGCTGGATCGAACCCGCGCCCGTCGTCTGCGACTTCGAACGTGAGGGTCCCGGCGTCTTCGGCCAGCCGCACCGTCGCGTTGGACGCGTCGGCGTACTTCGCGACGTTCTGGAGGGCCTCGAGGACACAGAAGTAGACCGCCGCCTCGAGGTCCTGGTCGACGCGGCCGACGCCGTCGGCCTCGAGCGTCACCGGTACCGGAGACCGGCGCGCCTGTGCCTCGAGCGCGGCGGCGAGACCCTTGTCGGCCAGTAGCGGCGGGTAGATCCCACGAGCGAGGTTGCGGAGGTCCTCGAGCGCGGCTGTGGCATCCACCTGCAGACGCGCCGCCTTCTCCTTCGCGGTTGCCGGGTCTCGCTCGATCTGCTGCTCGAGCAGTCGAAGCTGCACGGTTAGGGCGACGAGCTGTTGCTGGGCGCCGTCGTGGATGTTGCGCTCGAGCTTGCGGGCGCGCTCGTCCTGAGCGCTGACGATCCTGCGCCGCGACTCCTGCAGGTTGTCCAGCAGCGCGACGTTGCGCATCACGAGGCGCGCCTGGGTGGCGACGTCCACGACGAGCTTCTCCTGAGCTTGGGTCATCGGTTCGGAAGGCGGCATCGACACCGTGATGGCTCCCAGCGGTTCGCCCTGGTGACGGACCTCGAAGGCGCGGTCCGGGAGCTCCTCCAGACCGGTCACGCGCGTGAGGCCCTCGGCGTCTGGCCAGCCCGCGGCCGGACGCAGCGACCCCGATCCGCCGAGCCACACGACCACGCGGTCCGCGCCGATGCCCTCCGCCAGGACCCGGGTGAGGCGCGGGAGCACCTCGTCGATCGAGTAGGCGTCTCCCAGTCGCTCGGAGAAGCCGGAGAGCACCTCGTACGGGCTCGCGCGCTTGCCGTAGACGAGCCGGTCGGCGAGACGCTGCGCCCATCGGCGCGCCGGTTGGAAGGCCACCGCCACCACGGCGGCGGCGACGGCGGACAGGAACACGTTGCCGCCGCTTCCCGCGATCGCGCCGATGCCGGCGACGATCACCAGGTAGATGAGCGTGATGAACGCCGCGAGCGACCCGTACACGACCGCCTTGGAGATCACGACGTCGATGTCGTAGAGGCGGTACTTCAAGATCGCGAAGCCCATCGCGATCGGCAGGGAGGCGAACCCCGTGATCACCAACAACGAGACCCACAGGGCGCTCTGAGCGGCGGGAGCTGGGTTCACGATCTGGTCCGCGAAGCTCGAGACGAGGGTGACGGCGAGGAACACGCCGGCGGCCACGAGCCACTTCATCTGCTGGCGTTCGTCGCCGCGCGAGCGGCGGAACCGCAGTGCGACGGCCACCGCGCTGAGGATGAACGCGACGCCGTAGATCGTCTCCCCGACGACCGCGGTCGTCAGGATCGGCTGCTCCGAGGCGATCCCGAACGGGTTCGTGACGTCGCGGAAGTTCTCGAGCGGTCCGGGGACGAGCGCGAAGCCCCCGCTTGCGAGCACCACGCCGGCGATCGCGAGGCCGACCACCCATCGCCAGCGCGCGGAGAGCAGGTGTCCGTCCGGGAACAGCAGCAGGATGAGGGCCGCGCCGGCGGTCCCCGGGATCCAGATCCAGGCGGGGAACCAGGCCGCGAGCTCACCGAGCGCAAGCGGTGGGTCGTGTGCGAGCATCGCCCAGACCGCGTACTCGTTCGCGACGCCTTGGAGCCCGGAGGCGATCCCGCTTGCCAGGGCGATCCAGCCGATCGGGTTGCGCGGCTGCCGAGAGGCCACGAGGGCTCCGACCGTCCCGAAGGTGATCGCGAACGTCGCCGCGAACCCTCGGAAGCCGAACGCCCCCTCGGGGGGCGGCGTCGACCAGCTGATGACGAGGAAG
>DATEDE010000015.1:0-3637 GCA_035286545.1 Actinomycetota bacterium
GCCGATCGACCAACCCGCCTGGCGCAGGCGTGCGGAGAGCCGGATCCGGCGCCGCGCGCCGACCCCTCGCTCCGCGATCTCGGCGATCTGCCGGGGGACGAGCGTGGGGTTCGAGCCCGCGACGGCCACCGGCACGTCCCACGTGAGTCCGTTCGCCGGCTGGACGCGCGAGCGCAGCTGCGCCTGGCGCCGCCGACGCGCCCGGGCATCGGTCAGCAGCGCCATCAGCCCGAGGGCGGCCACGAACGTGAGCCCGACGATCACCCCGATCGACACCGGCCCCGAGATCACGGGTGTGGCCTGCGCGACACCGGCTCCGTCGCCGGCCGCGGCTCCGATGCCCGGCGCGAGGAACGCCGTCGAGGCTTCGCCCGCCGGGAGCTCGACGGTCAGGCCCACGGCCGCACCGAACGGCGCTTTCGACCGGTACTCGATCACGTGCTGGTGGATCAGCTCATCTGCGATCCCGGCATACACGCTCGAGAGCTCGGTGAGCGAGATGGCCGAGTACGTACCTCCGGTGTCCTCCGCGAGCGACCGCAGGGTCGCCTCGTCGGTCGTCGGCCCCGCGAGCCCGATCGTGTAGACGCGCGCCCCGGCATCGGCGGCGGCCTGGGCGGCGGCTTCGGCGTCGCCGGCTCCAGCCGTGTTCCGGCCATCGGTGACGAGGATCACGTTGCGCTGCGCGGCGCCTGCCGCGTCGAACATCCCGGCGGCCACGATGACCGCGTCGTACAGCGCGGTCCCCTGCGTCGTCGTGGCGCCGATCAGATCGACGGCCGCGACCGCGGCCGCCCGGCTGGTCGAGATCGGGGCCAGCTGCACGGGACGCTCCGCGAACGTCACCACGCCGACCGGCATCGTCGGCGGGACCGACTGCAGGAACGTCGTCGCGGCCGCGACAGCCGTCTGGAGCGGGACACCCCGCATGCTGTTCGAGACGTCGATCACCAGCACGGCGGAGACCGGGCGCCCCAGGGTGTCGAGGGGAGCCACGCCCTCCACCCGGACCGGTACACCGTTCTCGACGACCGACACGTTCCCGGCGTCCAGCGGCGCATCCAAGGTCATCGAGACCGTGAGCCGGACGAGCGGGAAGTCCGAGACGTCCGCCCCGCGGATCGAGACGTTGGCGCCTTCGGCGGCCCTGAGCGACGTCCATGGGAATAGCACGCTCGCGGCGACGCAGAGGAACGTGGCGGCCAGGCGTGCGCGCGGGCTCACCAGGGCTCCGATCCGAGCGGCGGAGCGAACCAGGACGCCTCGAGCTGCACGTTGCGCTCCGCAAGGCGCTCGAGGAAGTTCGGACGAAGGCCCGTCGATTCGAGCCTGCCCAGGACGCGGCCGTTCTCGTCGAGCCCACCCGCGACGTGGAACACGTACAGGTCCTGGAGCGTGATGGCGTCTCCCTCCATACCGACCACCTCCGTCACGTGCGTGATCCGGCGAACCCCGTCCTGCATGCGGGAGACGTGGACGATGAGATCGACCGCAGCGGCTACCTGCTCCCGGATCGCGCGCACCGTCAGTTCCATCCCCGCCATGAGCGCGAGCGTCTCGAGCCTGGACAGGACGTCCCGCGGCGAGTTCGCGTGGATCGTGCTGATGGAGCCGTCGTGCCCCGTATTCATGGCCTGGAGCATGTCGAGCGTCTCGCCGCCGCGGACCTCACCGACCACGATCCTGTCGGGCCGCATGCGCAGGGCGTTGCGGACCAGGTCGCGGATCGTGACCTCGCCCTCTCCCTCGATGTTCGGCGGACGGAACTCGAGCGAGACGACGTGCTCCTGCTGGGGCCGGAGCTCGGCCGAGTCCTCGATCGTGATGATGCGCTCGTCCTCCGGGAGGAAGCCGGTGAGGACGTTCAGCATGGTGGTCTTCCCAGCGCCGGTCCCGCCCGACACGAGGATGTTCATCCGGCCCCGAACGCACGCCTGCAACAGCTTGACGAGGTTCGGGGTCATCGTGCCGAACTCGACGAGGTCCTCTGCCGAGAAGGGATCGGCGGAGAACTTCCGGATCGTGAGCGCGGGGCCGTGGACGGCCAACGGCGGGATGATCACGTTCACCCGCGAGCCGTCCGCCAGCCGCGCATCGACGTAGGGGGAGGACTCGTCGACCCGCCGCCCGACGCGCGCGACGATCTTGTCGATCGCCCGACGTAGATCCGCGTCGCTTCGGAACTCGGCATCGGTACGGTAGATCTTGCCGGCGCGCTCGATGTACACGTTGCGGTGCCCGTTCACCATGACCTCGGTGATCTCCGGGTCACGGATGAACGGCTCGAGCGGCCCGAGCCCCAGGATCGTGTCCCCGATCTGCTGGATGATGACCGCCTTCTCCTGGAGCGACAGCGGCACGTCTTCCTCGTCCAGCAGGTCCCGGAGGTGGTCGTGGACCAGCCGTCGCAGGTCGGCGTCGGACAGTGCGTCGTCGTACAGACGCGGCCCCAGCACCTCTACGAGGCGCTCCTGGAGCCGCTCCCGCACCTCGGCGGAGCGATCCGGTCGTTCCTGCTTCGAGAGTCGTTCGGCGAGGGACACGGCCTACCCTTTCCTCCATCGGCGGAGCTTGCCGCCGTTCGATGACCCGTTCGTGCTTCCGTTCACAGCTGACGCGACGTCTTCCTGCCTGAGATCGGCTCGGAGCCCGTCGGCGAGCATCTCGATGCCCTTCGCGACATCCGACCTGCGCTCCTCGACCCAGAGCAGCTTGGCCCGGTTCACGGACCGCGGGACCAGCGCGCTCGAGGGGATCCGCGCGTCCACGCGCAGCCCGAGCAGCCGCTCGACGTCTTCGGGCGCGAGGTCGACCTTGCTGTTAGCGCGGTTCAGGACGACACGCAGCCGCTCCTTCGGGATCCCGAGGCGCTCGAGCGTCTGCCTCGCGATCGACAGGTGACGGACGCCGATCGCGTCGAGCCCGCTCACCAGGCAGATCGCGTCGGAGACGTCAAGGGTCGCCAACACGTGATCCGAGTAGTCGCAGGTCGCGTCGACCACGGTGTAGGGGAACGCCTCGCGGAGCGTGCGGAGCATCCGCGAGATCGCCGTGCTCGGGAGCGGCTCGGCTTGTGGATCGGGCGGTGAGCCGAACCCGGTGACGTTGTCGAGCAGCGGGGTGCCGAGCTGCGCCACGGCCTCCTCGTTCGCCCCCTCATCGAGCGCGAGCAGCTCGTGGAGGGTGCGGCTCGGATTCGTTCCGAAGTAGGCGAACACGTCGCCGAGGTCGTGATCGAGGTCGACGAGCGCGACCCGCGCGCCCGAGCGCTCGGCGAGCGCGGCCGCGAGGTTGCACGACAGGAACGTCTTGCCGGTCCCGCCCTTGGTCGAGAACACCGACACGATCACGCCCTTCGAGCGGCTCGCGGCCCCGTCGGCCGCGATGCCGCGGATCCCCGATGACCATTCGATGGCGCGAGTCAGGACCTCGCGGAACTCGCCGTTGCCCTTGGAGAGGTCGACGACATCGCGGACGCCGCTGCGAACGAGACGAGGGAACGCCCCGTCCACGGGCTCGTCGCGGACCACGATCACCGCGGTCGTCGGGGCCTGGCGGGTGGTGAGCTCGGCGAGCGCGACCGCCTCCTCCTCGCGGACGCTCGGTCCGAGGACGACGACGTCGATCTGCTCGCCGT
>DATEDE010000016.1:0-5723 GCA_035286545.1 Actinomycetota bacterium
GCCGGTCTGGGCGCCGCTCATCCGGCGCACGAGGAAGAACCACAGCGCGCCGAACAGGAGCAGCGGCACGACCCACGCGAGGAGGAAGGTCTGGAACCCACCCGGCGTGACGCCGGTGTAGCTGATGCCGGCCTCGTTCAGGAGCTCGGTGAGCTGCGATGTGCCCTGGAGGATCGGGGGGATCGTCGTCGCAAAGTCGACCTCGCCGGTGGAGTCCTCGTAGCGACCGGACACGGACGTGGCCGAGATCTCCAACGTGCCGATGATCTCGCCGCGTTCGACGTGCTCGAGGAACTCCGAGTAGTCGATCTGGCTGGTTCTGGGCGCCGCCACGTAGTTGAACAGGATGAGCACCCCGAGGAACACGAGGATCCACAGCCACGGCGAGGTGCGCATCCGCCGCGGCTCACCCGATCTTCCGCCACCGCCGAGGTCGAACCCCTGCCAGCGTCCCTTGCGTGAGTCGTTGTCGTTCGCCATCAGACCTCCATCTTCCCATCCAGCTTCGATGGGCGACAGGGTCCGGTTCCGCATGGGATCTCAGGTGGGGGAGCGTCTGCACGATGCGGGATACTGTCGGTCCGGGTGTGACCATGCCGGAGGAGGAGGCGAACGTCGTGCTCGACAGGGATGGTCATGGCGCGTAGCGCCGCCGCGCCACCGGAGGATCCCGCGCTCAAGGATCGGTTCGAGCGCGAGGTGCTGCCGATCCTGCCCAACCTGTACGGGGCGGCCCTGCGGCTCACGCGGAACCCCCAGGACGCCGAGGACCTGGTCCAAGAGACCTACCTTCGCGCCTACCGAGGCTTCGCGGGGTTCCAGGAGGGCACGAACCTGCGGGCGTGGATGTACCGCATCTTGACGAACACGTTCATCAACACGTACCGCAAGAAGCAGCGCGAGCCGGTCACGGTGCAGGACGACGACATCGAGGACTGGTACCTGTACGACCGGCTCGGGGGTTCGACCGTGGAGGCCTCGGCCGAGTCCGAGGTCCTCGAGAAGCTGCCCGACGAGGACGTGCAGAGGGCTCTCGAAGCGCTTCCCGAGGGGTTCCGCATGGCCGTGCTGCTGGCCGACGTCGAGGGGTTCAGCTACAAGGAGATCGCCCAGATCATGGACGTCCCGATCGGGACCGTGATGTCGCGGCTGCACCGGGGAAGGAAAGCCCTGCAGAAGGCGTTGTGGGAGACGGTACGGGAGCGTGGCCTTGTCACCGACTGATTGCCAACATGTCCTGCGACAGATCGAGCTCTACCTCGACGGTGAGCTGGTCGGGTTCGACCGCGTGGAGATCGAGCGGCACCTCGGAGGCTGCGACCCGTGCACAGGCCATGCCGACTTCCAGCGGAAGCTGAAGGAGATGCTCCGTGCCAAGTGCGGCTGCAACGACGTCCCGCCCGAGCTGCTGGAGCGGGTCCGGTCGATGCTCGAGGCCCCCCACCCGCACCCTTAGACGTGCGAACCGCCCCCGGGCCCGCGTCGAATCGGGTGAGTGACCAAGGGTACCCGCCCCGGACACCTGCCCTCGCCCTCTCGTGCCGAGGAGGCCGGGCGCGTTTGCACCCATCCAGGATGTCGAACCAAGCTCTCGATGTACAACGCCGGCTCGTCCTGCTGGCAGCACGCGGACATCGTGTTCCCCAACCTGCGCGGCAAGCGCCTGCACGGTCACCGCTCGTAGCGCCGCGCCCGCGGCACTCGCTAGGATGCTCGGGTCGCCGGACCTAGGAGGACCACGGGATGGACCCGGTCGCCCACGAGGACGTGATCCCGCAGTTGGCCGAGCACCTGCGGCCGATCTTCGAGAACAGCCCCGACGGGGTGTACATCTGGCTGGACGAGACGCACTGGACCTGCAACGAGCGGCTGGCGTCTCTCTTCGGCTACACGGTCGCCGAGCTAGAGAACTCGCCTAACCTGCTCCAGCGGCTCGTGCACGACGAGGACCAAGGCAACCTCTCCTGGAACTACTGGAACCGGGTGCGGGAGCTCGCCTTCCCGGTGACGTTCCGGTTCCGCGGCCGGCACAAGGACGGCACGATCTTCCAGGCGGAGACGGACATGATCCCGCTCACCTACGGGGGGCACACGATCGCGTATCACTTCATGCGCCGGGTCGGGAACTGAACCTACGCTGGGCGAAGGGGGCAGCGATGGACGAGCTGGGGACGATCCTGGGGGTGTGGGCCCATCCCGACGACGAGGCCTATCTCACCGCGGGGCTGATGGCCCGGGCGATCCGCAACGGGTCGCGCGTCGTCTGCGTGACCGCGACGAGGGGTGAGGGCGGCTCCATGGACGACGAGAAGTGGCCGCCCGAGAAGATGAGCGAGATCCGCACGGCCGAGCTAGAGCGCTGCCTGCGGATCCTCGGCGTGAAGGAGCACCACTGGCTCGACCTGCCGGACATCGACATGGACACCGGTCTGCCCGAGGAGGGGTACGACCACGTCCGTGACCTGGTCGAGGAGGTGCAGCCGGACACGCTCCTCACGTTCGGGCCCGACGGGATGACGGATCACGCGGCGCACAAGGACGTCTCGCGGTGGGCGACCCAGGCGCTCCGCGAGGTGGGCAAGCCGGGTTCGCGGGTGCTGTACGCCACCGTCACCCCCGAGTGGGCCGCGGACTTCCTGCCCATCTGGGAGCCGTTCAACGTGTTCCGGCCGGGGACCCCGCCGATCACGCCGAAGGACGACCTGGCGATCGACTACACGCTTCCCGAGGACCTGAACCAGCTCAAGGTGCAGGCGATCAACGCGCACGTGAGCCAGGTCGAGGCCATCGTGGAGGCCGTCGGCGCCGAGACGTGGTGGCGGCAGATGTCCTGGGAGGCGTTCCGACTGGGCGAGGTGAAGGCGTGAAGCAGGTGACGATGGCGCTGCTCGGCGCTGGGGAGTTCGATCCGTGGTCCGAGCCGGTGGAGCGGTGGCTGCTGGAGCGCTCGCGCAACCCGGAGGGCCTGGTGCTCGTCGCGCCAACGGCGGCGGCGCACGAGGGCGACGAGTCGTTCGAGGCCTGGGCGGCCAAGGGACTCGAGCACTACGCGGCGACGGGCGTGCCGGCCGAGGTCCTGCCCCTCAGGTCCCGGGAGGACGCGCACCGCGACGACGTGGTCCGCCGGCTCGACGACGCCTCGATGATCTTCTTCTCCGGCGGCAACCCGGCGCGCCTGACCGAGGCGGTGAACGACACCCCGTTCTGGGCCGCACTCACGGCCGCGATGCGCGAGGGGCTTCCCTACGCCGGGTGCAGCGCGGGGGTCGCGTGCCTGACCGAGGTCACGTACGACTCGGACGTGCAGGACTTCGACTCCATCTGGGCTCCCGGGCTCGGGTACGTGAGGCAGACGCTGTTCGGGCCCCACTGGGACATCCTGGATACCTGGATCCCCGGAGCGACCGACTTCATCGCCGGGTCGGTGAAGCCGGGGCAGACCTTCGTGGGGCTGGACGAGGACACGGCGATGGTCGGCGACGGCGGCACGTGGGAGGTCATCGGCAGCGCGAAGATCCACGCGATGCGCGACGGCGAGTGGAACCGCTACGGTCACGGGGACACGTTCGATCTGCGCCTGCCGCTCGCCGACGAGGACCGGGCCGATGTCGGGTAGCGGCGGGTGACGCCCGCCCAGGCGGCCAGCGACTCTCCCATCGAGGGGCGTGCCCCGCAGATCGTGAAGGTCCTGTCGAAGGCCTACCCGGACGCGCACGTCGCCCTGCGCTTCTCCAACCCGCTCGAGATGCTGGTGGCCACGATCTTGTCGGCACAGTGCACCGACGAGAAGGTGAACGAGGTCACCGCCACCCTGTTCCGGAAGTATCACTCGGCGAAGGACTACCTGAAGGTCCCCGAGGACGAGCTCAAGGCGGACATCAAGCCGACTGGCTTCTACAACCAGAAGGCGACCTCGATCCGCGAGGCATGCCGGCGGATCGTGGAGGTTTACGGGGGAAAGGTGCCCGACACGATGGAGGATCTCGTCACGCTACGAGGCGTGGCCCGCAAGACCGGCAACATCGTGCTCGGGAACGCGTTCGGCATAGTCGAAGGCATCGCGGTCGACACCCACGTCAAGCGGCTGGCGAACCGTCTAGGCTTCAGCGCCGAGAGCGACACGGACAGGATCGAGCAGGACCTGATGAGGCTCGTGCCCCGGAATAAGTGGTTCGACTTCACGTACGTTCTGATCGACCACGGACGTTCGATCTGCGAGGCGCGCAAGCCTCGGTGCGGCGAGTGCCCGGTCAGCCACCTCTGTCCCTCGAGCCAGGTCTGAGGCCGGTATTGGCGCAGCTCGACCACAGGTTCCCCGGGGACGCGTTCCCGCTCATCGTCGCCCACCGTGGCGCTTCGTCGACGCACCCCGAGAACACCCTGCCCTCCTTCGAAACAGCGATCGGGCTCGGGGCGCGGATCGTCGAGCTCGACGTCCGCGTCTCGGCCGACGGCGTGCCGGTGGTGATGCACGACCCCACGGTCGACCGGACCACCGACGGCCGGGGTGCGGTGCACGAGCTCACGGCGGCCGAGCTGGCGCGCCTGGACGCCGGGACGGCGCACGTGCCCGCCTCCGTGCCGACCCTCGCGGACGTGCTGGACCTCGCCAGCGGGCGTGCCGCCGTCGCGATCGAGATCAAGAACATCCCCGGGGAGCCGGGGTACGACTCCCGCCGGGAGCTGGCCGTCGAAGCCGCCCACGCGGAGGTGACCCGTACGGCCTTCCGCGGGCCGGTCCTGGTGATCTCGTTCAGCCCGGCGTCGATCGCCGCGTCGCGGGCGATCGCGCCGGAGGTTCCGACCGGGTTCCTGACGACCGGACTCGTGGATCCGCGCGAGGCGCTTGCCTATGCGGTGGCCACGGGACACGAGCTGGTGCTGCCCGGGACGTGGGCGCTCGAGCCGGTGGGTGAGACGTTCGTGAGCGAGGTGCACGCGGCGGGGCTGCGGGTCGGGACGTGGACGGCCGACGAGCCGGAGGAGGTCGGTCGCCTGCTCGGCTGGGGGGTCGACGCCGTTGCCTCGAACGACCCGGCGATGGCCCTCGGCGTCCTGGCCGCCGATCGCGCCTGAGCATGTTCCGCCGGCGACGGTTCCCCGAACACCTCGACGGTCCCTATCGCGCCTTCGCGGCGATCGTGCCGCCGCTAGAGCGCGCCAAGGCCGCGTTGACGGAGTCGGTCCCGGGGACCCGCCTGCCCGGAAGGCCACTGGCGGAGACCCTGCTCGAGTTCGAGGAAGGCCTGCGCGAGGTGGCGGCCGGGATGGACGCCTGGCGGATCCCCGAGGTCGAGGAGGCCTGGGTCGGCGCCTCGGCGGGGCTGGAGGAGGCGCAGTCGCTCGCCGAACGCGTTCGCATCGAGGCGCCGCCGCCCATCGGTTTCGAGGGACTGATCGGGTTGATCGGCGACCTGCTCGCGCCTCTCGAGGGGTTCGCGGTGGCTGCTGCGGCGTTCGGGGAGCTTCGCCAGTGACTGACCTGGAATCTGTCGCCGCCGAGGTCGTTGGCTGCCGCGCCTGCCCGCGTCTGGTCGAGTGGCGCGAGCGCGTGGCCGAGGACAAGGTGGCGCGCTTCGCGAACCACGCCTACTGGGGCCGACCGGTGCCGGGGTTCGGCGATCCCGCGGCCCGGATCTTGATCCTCGGGCTCGCGCCCGCCGCCCACGGGGGGAACCGCACCGGCCGGATCTTCACCGGCGACCGATCGGGCGATTTCCTGT
>DATEDE010000017.1:0-5354 GCA_035286545.1 Actinomycetota bacterium
GGGGGTCGCCCTATACTGAGCGTCCGAGTCCCCGCCTTCCGGCTGGACCGACCACGGAGGGGCGTAGCTCAACCTGGTAGAGCACCGGTCTCCAAAACCGGCGGTTGGGGGTTCGAGTCCCTCCGCCCCTGCAAGGAGCACGATGAACAGGCAGATGAAGCGAGCGCAGCGTCGCCAGGGCACGCAGGTCGACCGTGCCCAGGTCGCGGCCCAGCGCCGCGCGCAGCTCCAGCAGAAGAAGGAGCGCACGGGCGCCCGCCAGTTCCTGAAAGAGGTCCGCCAGGAGCTGAAGAAGGTGATCTGGCCCACGCGCCGGGAGCTGGCCACCTACACCGTCGTCGTCCTGGTCACCGTCGTCGTGATGACCTCCTACGTCTTCGGGCTGGACGTCGTGTTCTCCAAGTTCGTCCTGAACGTGTTCACGAGCTGAGGCGTTCCCCCATGAACGAGACCCCCATCCAAGACTCGGACGAAGCCGCCCCTGAGGCGGCCGACGTCGACGTGACCGAGGCGGCGCCGACGCCGGAAGAGCGCTTCGAGGAGGCTGTCGTGGATGCGGTGATCGAGGAGGCCGTCGCCGACGCGGTTATCGAGGATGCCCTCGAGGACACGCTGAGCCAGGCCGTCGCCGACGCGGTGGCCATCGAGGCTGTCTCCGACGCCGTTATCCAGGAGGCGTTCGAGGAGAAGGTCGTCGAGGCCGTCGAGTCGGGTCTGGACGGCGACGAGCTCGCCGACGCGGTGGCGCAGGCCGCGGCCGACGCCGACGTCCAGGAGGCGATCGCCGACGGCGCCATCGCCCAGGCGCTGGAGGAGACGGTCGAGGAAGCCATCGAGGAGGCCGCCGAGCCGGTGGTCGTCGAAGCCGTGGAAGCGCCTGTCGAGGAGGTCGTGGTCGTCGAGGACGCTCCCGCCCCCGCGGCCCCGGCCCACGAGGTCGAGATCGTGGCGGGTCACGATCCGTTCCGCGGGCCCGGCGACTGGTACGTGGTGCACACCTACGCCGGCTACGAGAACAAGGTGAAGACCAACCTCGAGTCGCGGATCCACACGATGCAGATGGAGGACAAGATCTTCGACGTCCACATCCCCATGGAGGACGTCATGGAGATCAAGGGCGGCAAGAAGCAGGTCGTCCAGCGCAAGATCTTCCCGGGCTATCTGCTCGTGAAGATGATCTACGACAACGACTCTTGGTACGTGGTGCGCAACACGCCCGGCGTGACCGGATTCGTGGCCGCCGGCACCGGCAGCAAGCCAACCCCGCTGTCCAAGCGCGAGGTCGAGAAGATCCTCGCGGTGAAGAAGGAAGAGGTGAAGCCGCAGTTCCGCCTCGGGTTCGAGGAGGGGGACGTGGTGCGGATAATCGCGGGACCGTTCGCCGATTTCAACGGCACGATCAGCGAGATCAACCTCGACCAGAGCAAGCTGAAGGTGCTCGTGAACATCTTCGACCGGGAGACGCCGGTCGAGCTCTCCTTCGACCAGGTGGCCAAGGTCTAGACAGATCCGACGAAGCGGGAGGCCGCGAGGCCGCTTGAACCGCGGGAGGTGAACCGCAGATGGCGAAGAAGAAGGTGCTCGCCGTCGTGAAGCTCCAGATCCGCGCCGGACAGGCGACCCCCGCACCCCCCGTGGGCACCGCGCTGGGTCAGCACGGCGTGAACATCATGGAGTTCTGCCGGCAGTACAACGAGCAGACGCAGCAGTTCTCCGGCCAGGTGATCCCGGCCGAGCTCACGATCTACGAGGACCGCTCGTTCTCGTTCATCACCAAGCAGCCGCCGGCCGCCGAGCTGATCAAGCAGGCCGCGGGCCTTGAGAAGGGCTCAGGCGAGCCCAACCGCACCAAGGTGGCCAAGCTCACGCAGGACCAGGTCCGGCGCATCGCGGAGCAGAAGATGGTCGACCTGAACGCCAACGACGTCGAGGCCGCGATGAAGATCGTCGCGGGCACGGCACGGAGCATGGGCGTGGAGGTGGGTGCATGAGCGGCCGCGGCAAGAGGTACGGGGCCGCCGTGGCGCTCGTCGAGCCCGAGCGCGAGTACACGCCCGCCGAGGCGTTCCGAGCCCTGAAAGCGTCGCCCGACGCGAAGTTCGACGAGACCGTCGAGATCGCGTTCCGTCTCGGCGTCGACCCGCGCAAGGCGGACCAGCTGGTCCGCGGCACGGTCTCGTTGCCCAACGGCACCGGCAAGTCGGTGAGGGTGGCCGTCTTCGCGCAGGGCCCGAAGGCCACAGAGGCGCGAGATGCAGGCGCCGACGTCGTGGGCGGCGAGGAGCTCGTCGAGGAGGTCATGAAGGGCAGCATCGACTTCGAGGCCGCCGTGGCGACGCCGGACATGATGGCCGCGGTCGGCAAGGCCGGACGGGTCCTCGGTCCGCGCGGGCTCATGCCGAACCCCAAGACCGGCACGGTCACGAACGATATCGCCAAGGCCGTGCAGGACATCAAGGGCGGCAAGATCGAGTACAAGACCGACCGCGTCGGCAACGTTCACGCGATCTTGGGCAAGAAGTCGTTCAGCGAGCAGCAGCTGCTGGAGAACTACCTGACGGTCGTCGAGGAGATCCTGCGCGCCAAGCCGTCGGCGGCCAAGGGCAAGTACGTGATCAGCCTCACGGTCTCCACGACGATGGGCCCCGGCATCTCGATCGACACCAACCGCATGAAGGCCGTCCAGGAGACCGCGCCGGCCGAGGCTTGACCCGACCCGGTCCCGGTGGCTCTCCGGCTTCGCCGGGTCACCGTGCGAACATTGCCGGATGCAGGACACGGTGCCCGAGCAGCAGGACGCCGCCGAGCCCCTCGCGCCCAACCGGCGGCCGCGGCGACACCTACCGTGGCCGATCCTCGTGGTCTCGGCGGTGGTCCTGTTCAACCTGATCGTGCTACGGGCCGAGGCGCGCCCCGTCCAGAACCTGAACGACGCCTCGGTCCACCGCTCGATGATCGCCTGGGCCGAGGATCGGTGGCGCGAGGGGCACCTGCCGTTCGACGGGTGGTATCCGGATCTCTCACTCGGATCCTCGCGGTTCCACCACTACCAGTCGTTCCCGCACGTCCTGACGGGGCTCGTCGCGGTCCCGCTTGGGAGCGAGCGCGCCCTGGCGTGGACGCTCTACCTGGGGCTCGCGTTCTGGCCGTTCGCGGTCTACGCGGGTGGGCGCCTCCTCGGCTGGGGGCCGTGGGTCTGCGCGATCGCGGCGGCGTGCTCGCCGCTCATCCTCAGCGAGCCTGGACTGGGCTACGAATGGGGCTCGTACGCGTGGCGGGGCTACGGGACCTGGACCCAGCTGTGGGGGATGTGGCTCCTGCCGTTCGCGTGGGGTCTCTCGTGGCGCGCGATCTCGCGGGGTCGTTCGTACTGGCTCGCCTCGCTCGTCCTTGCGCTCACCATCGCCGTCCACCTCCTAACGGGGTACCTCGCGCTGCTGTCGCTCGGCATCTTCGTGCTCGTCTCGTTCCGAAGCTTCTGGAAGCGCCTGGCTCGTGCGGCGCTGATCGGGTTCGGGGCCCTGCTCGTCGCCGCCTGGGTCGTGGTGCCACTGGTCGCGGACCGTCTGTGGACGGTCCAGGACGAGTTCTCGCGCGGGAAGATCTACTACGACTCCTTCGGCGCCAAGCAGATCCTCTCCTGGTTCGCGAGCGGCGAGATCTTCGACCGTTCGCGGATCGTCCCACTCGTCACGATCCTCGTCGTCGCCGGTCTCGTCGTCGCGCTCTGGCGCTTCCGCCGGGAGGAACGCGCCAGGGTCCTGCTGGGCGTCTTCATGATCTCCCTCCTCCTGTTCTTCGGGCGCTCGACGCTCGGGCCGGTGCTGAAGCTCCTGCCGGGCTCGGGCGACCTGTTCCTTCGGCGGTTCGTGTTCGGCGTGCACCTCGCGGGGCTGTACCTGGCCGGGATCGGCGCCGTGCGTCTCGGGCAGTTCGGGCTCGCGCTGCTCCGGCGGGTTCGGCTCCACGGGCGCGCCGCCATCGCGGTCGCGTCCGTCGCGGGGGTCGTCTTCCTAGCACCGGCGTTCGTCGACCGGGCCTCGTGGGCGGCGACGGGCGCACGGTGGATCGACGAGCAGGCAGTGTTCGACGCGACCGAGGGCGCCGACGTGAGCGCGCTGATCCAGATCGCCCTTGAGAACGGACCCGGCCGCTTCTACGGTGGCATGCGCTCCAACTGGGGGGCGCGATACCGGATCGGCCAGGTGCCGATGTATGCGGTACTGCTGGCCCACTCGGTCGAGGGTGTGGGCTTCACGCGCCCGACCTGGTCGCTGTCCTCCCCGATCGAGTACCGATTCTCCGAGACCAACCCGGCGCACTACGACCTGTTCGACATCCGCTACTTGATCCTGTCCCAGGACCGGCGGCCACCCGTCGATGCCGAGGAGCTCGCGCGTCGCGGACGCCACGTGCTCTACGAGGTTCGCAGCGGCGGCTACGTCGAGATCGTCGACGTGCTGCCGGCGGTCGAGGCCGGGCGGACGGACCTCGGCGCGCAGGTCGCGCCGTGGCTGGGTTCGGACCTCCCGTCGCGCGGTGCCAACCCGGGCATCGCCTTCGAGGGCCATGCGGCGCCCGACGCCACCACGACCGAGGACGCCGTGCCCGAAGATCCACCGGGTCTCGTCGCGGCCGAGGCCGTCGACCTGCGCGAGGGCGTGGCCACGACGACCGTCGCGCTGGGCCGCCCGGCGATGGTGATGCTGAAGACCTCGTTCGACCCCAGGTGGCAGGTGACCGTCGACGGGGTCGCGGCCCAACCGCAGATGATCGCCCCGAGCTTCGTCGGCCGCCTGGTTCCGGCCGGCCGCCACGTCGTGCGGTTCGAGTACGAGCCGTACCCGCGTTACGACGTCCTTCTGCTGATCGGCGCGCTCACGCTCGCGGGGCTGGCCTTCGGTCCTGGGTGGCTCGAGCGCCGGCGGTCGGCCGCCGGGGCTTCAGGGACCGGTGGCGTCGCCGACGACCAGGAGCTCATCGGGGATGCGTGACTCGAGTGTGGGGTCTAGTTGGACCGCGATCGCGAGCTCGGCCTTGCCCTCCTTACGCTCCCCGTTGTCAACGAGCAGGAACCCGAGGTTCAGGTGGGCCGCGGCGTTGTCCGCGTTCACCTCGAGCACCTGCCGGTAGAGGTCGATCGCCTCCTCCGGCGCGCCTTCCTCGGCCTGGACCGTCGCGAGGTTGAACAGCGCCGGCCCGAACGTGGGATCGATCGCGATCGCCTGCTCGTAGTTCTCGGCGGCCGCGCCCAGGCGGCCTTCGGTCTGGTGGATCAGGCCGAGGTTGTAATACGCGAACTTGTTCTCAGGGTCGAGCACTAGGACCCGCTTGTACAGGTCGGCGGCGGCGTC
>DATEDE010000018.1:0-2074 GCA_035286545.1 Actinomycetota bacterium
GCGTCCTTGTTGCCGCCGATCATCTGCAGGCCCGGCGGGATGGTCTCGAGGATCTCGTTCGGCTGGCCGAGGTAGTAGATCCGCATGACGAGCGGCGAGACCTGTACCCCGTTCATGTAGGCGGTCGGCGCCCAGTAGCCGGCCGTGTCGTTCGCCTCCTTGCACATCGCCGTGCCCGCCAGCATGGACTCGACCGTGGAGGTCGCGGTCGTCGTGATGTTCCCGAAGAAGTCGTGAAGGTGCGAGGCGCCGGGCAGCCCGGGGAAGACGATCGGGTCATCCGGCAGCGAGTGCGAGTATCGGCAGCTGACGACGAAGTTGCCCGTCCGCGTTGCCGCATCCACCGGCGGCGCGATCGGCACCAGGATCGTCGCAGCGAGGGCGAGGGCGAAGAGCCATCTCCCGATCGTTCCGCCCACGTGCCAGCCTCCACCTTCCGTTCGCCCGAGCCCGCCGAGCGCGACGTCTCCACGGTTCGACGGCAGGCGCCTGGATGGCGGCGTGAAGCCTATCGTGCGGCATCGGCCGCAACCGACCCGTTGGGTACCCTTGACCCTCTCCGAAGTCAGGTGGCCGTGGCGATGATCGTTACATCTGGGCTCAGCTCGCGGGCGGCTGCTGCCGTCTCCTCGCTGGTCGTGCTCGCCCTTTGGCTCCCGGTCTCCTCAGCGGCCGGAACCGACGGGGCCGGCGGGCGCGGGTTCGCGGGTTCGTCACGGCGCGCCGACGCCTCGGGCCCGTCGACCGTGGCGGCGCAGCCGGCGGGCGCGCTTCCCGGGATCGATGTCTCGCACCACCAGGACGTGATCGACTGGGTGGAAGTAGCTGCATCGGGGCAACGGTTCGCGATCACGAAGGCGACCGAGGGGCGGACGTACATCGACCCGATGTACGCCACCAACAAGGCCGGCGCGGAGGCCAACGGGATCGCGTTCGGGGCCTACCACTTCGCGCGGCCGGACGACACGCCGAACGATGCCATCCTCGAGGCCGATCACTTCGTCCAGACCGCCGGACTGGCTCCGGGGAACCTGATCCCCGCCCTGGACATCGAGCGAACCGGCGGACTCTCGCAGGTCGAGGTCACGCAGTGGATCTTGGACTGGCTCGGCCGGGTCACCGAGCTGCTCGGGGTGCGGCCGATGGTCTACACGAGCCCGGCGGGCTGGGGCACGCGGACCGGCGACACGACGGCCGTCGCCGACGCGGGCTACACGGTCCTGTGGGTCGCGCACTGGGGCGTCGACGAGCCCAGGCTGCCTGCCGACGACTGGAGCGGCAACGGGTGGACGTTCTGGCAGTACGGCAACTGCGGCGCGATCCCCGGCATCCAGGGATGCGTCGACGTGGACTGGTTCGGCGGCGGCGACTCGTTCGACCCCGTCACGATCCCGAGCCCGGACGTCACCCCTCCCGTGGTGACGCTCACACCGCCGAGCGGGGTAGCCGAGCCGCTGACGGTCGCGTTCGACGAGGTGGTGCATCAGGTCACGCCCGGCAACGTCCTCGTGCGGGTGGCGGGCACGGGTACGGCGCTCGACGCCGCTCTCACCTGCCTGTCGCGCAAGGGCGGGGAGGTCGACTGCTCCACCGGGAACGTCCGGAGCGTCTCCGCGCAGCCGGTGGCACCGCTCGTCCTCGGGGAGTCCTACGAGGCGGACGTGAACCCGCTCGGGGCGTCCGTCCTGGTTGTCGACAGGAGCGGCAACCCGGCGCCCGCGAGCACGGTGGCCTTCGGGACCCCGAGCGAGGTCGAGCAGGACAGCCCGGCCGTCTCGTACGGGTGGGGGACGGTCGTCGATCGGCGGGCGTTCGGTCGCGCGTATGCGGTCGAGCACGTGACCGGCGCCTCAGCCTCGTTCGGGTTCACCGGCAGGTCCGTGACCTGGTACACGGTCACGGGTCCTTCGCAGGGCAAGGCGGCGGTGTCGATCGACGGGGTACGGCTCGGCAGCTTCGACCAGTTCGCATCCCGACCCGCCTTCCGGGTCGCGCGCGAGTTCAGGGGGCTCGCTCGAGGTCCCCACACCATCGTCGTGCGCGTGCTCGGGAGGGGGTCCAGGAGCGCGACGGA
>DATEDE010000019.1:0-3531 GCA_035286545.1 Actinomycetota bacterium
AACACCGAAGGAGACTTCCTTGAAGGTGCAGGCCCGGACCATCCACGACAACCCCTCCGCCGATGAGCTCAGGAGCTTCACCGAGGAGATGCCGCAGGCACGCATCACCGAGTTCGACAACGTGAACGTGCAGACGAAGGTCGTCTCGCGCAGCGCCGGCAGCACCTTCGTCGTCGCCGAGCGCTCCAGCGGCAAGACGATGACCCGCGAGGAGTACGACGGCGTCGCGCTGATGCAGGACGAGTACCTGCGCGACAAGGAGGTCGTCGTCGTCGACGGCTACATCGGCAACGACCCCGACTTCCGGACGAAGGCCCGCCTCACGATCGAGAAGGCCAACGCCAATATCGCCGGGATGCAGCAGAAGCTCTACTTCCCGCGCGAGGACCGGGACGAGCCGGAGGTCCATGTCATCTACACCCCTAACCTCCCCGCCGCCGGCTACCCCGACGACCGCGTGATCGCGGTCGACATCGACCACGGCGTGACCCGCGTCCTCAACTCCGACTACTTCGGCGAGTCGAAGAAGGGCGGCCTGCGGATGTGGAACAAGAAGGTCTTCGACCTCGGCGGGCTGGCGCTGCACGCAGGCCTGAAGGTGATCCCCACCGCCGACGGCGAGAAGGTCTTCATGATCATCGGCCTGTCGGGCACGGGCAAGACCACCACGACGTTCACGACCCAGAACGAGTCGCTGCCTGTGCAGGACGACTTCGTGGCGCTGATGCCGGGCGGCAGGGCGTACGGCACTGAGAACGGTTGCTTCGCCAAGACGTTCAGCCTAGACCCGGAATTCGAGCCGAACATCTACAACGCGGTCGTTAAGTCCAACGCCTACCTCGAGAACGTGTACCAGGACGAGCACGGCAAGGTGAACTTCTTCGAGGAGAGCTACACGCAGAACGGGCGCGCGGTCTTCCGGATGGACGACCTCGCGCGGTTCCGCGACGCGACCGGCGTGGGGACCGTGGACTACCTGCTGATCCTGAACCGCAACGAGAACCTGATCCCCTCGGTGGCCAAGCTGAACCAGGAGCAGGCGTCCGCGTACTTCATGCTCGGCGAGACCACAGGCACCAGCGCCGGGGGCGCCTCGGAGGCAGGCAAGTTCCTGCGGGTGCCCGGGACGAACCCGTTCTTCCCGATGCCCCACGACCTGCAGGGCAACCGCCTCCTCGAGCTCCTGGCCTCCCACCCGATCGAGACCTACCTGCTGAACACCGGACGCGTGGGCGGCAAGGACGGCGACGAGCGCTCGAAGAAGGTGAAGATCCCCCACACCTCAGCGTGCGTGAAGGGGATCGCCGAGCAGACGATCACGTGGGACGAGGACCCGGACTTCGGCTACCTGGTGGCCGACGCCGTCCCGGACCTCGACGACGTCGAGCTGCTGAAACCGCGCCGGCTCTACGAGCGTCAGGGAAGGCTGGAGGAGTACCGGGACGTGGTCGAGCGCCTGAAGGCCGAGCGCGTCGCGCGCCTGGAGGAGTTCCCCGAGCTCACGCCCGAGATCGTCAAGGCCGTCGGCTAGGGTCCTCCTGGGCGGTCCCTCGCCGCCCGAGGAACCAGCCGGTGCCGAGCTGAACCGCGGCGAGCGCGATCGGCACCATCACGTACCACGAGTACTGCCGGAGCTCGTCGAGCGCCGCCCGGCCCTGGACGTCCAGCGTCGCGTAGATCCAGAAGAGGCCGCCGAACGCCAACCACAGGCCGACCCGTGCGGTGACGAACAGGGCGTACAGGACGTGGTCGGTCGCGTCGGTGCCCTCGAACGGCCGGCGCAGCCAGTACCAGAGTGATCGGACCCCGCACAGAAGGAAGAGCAGGGCGATCGCCCCCTCGACCGGCCTCACGCCACGGACTCGGCCGAACGTGCGAGCGCGACGACGACCTCATCGTCGGTGGTCTGCCCGAAGTCCCGGTACCACTCGCCGACCGCGAAGAACGGCTCGGGCGTCTCCAGCACGATCACCTCGTCGGCTTCGGCTTGTAGCCGCGAGAGCGACTGGCGCGGGGCGACGGGGACAGCGAAGACCACGTGGGACGCACCTTGCGCTCGCGCCCACCGCAGCGCTGCGACGGCGGTGCCGCCGGTGGCTACGCCGTCGTCAACGACGATCGCGACCTTGCCCGCGACGGGCTGGGCCGCCCGTCCGTCGCGGTAAGCGTGCTGGCGACGCTCGATCTCGGCCTCCTGGGCCTCGATCTCGCGCTCCAGGTAGCCCGGGCTCACGCGCAGCAGCGAAAGAGCGGACGGATCGAGGACGCGGATCCCGGGAGCCACCGCGCCGATCCCCAGCTCCGGGTTCCCGGGTGCCCCGATCTTCCTCGGCACTACGACGTCCAGCGGCGCGCCCAGCGCCCGCGCGACCACCTCGCCCACGATCACGCCGCCCCGAGGGACCGCGAGGACCACGGATGCCGTCCCCGCGTGGTGCACGAGCGCCTTCGCGAGCCGTTCCCCCGCCTCGACCCGGTCGGCGAAGATCACCGCTCCTCCTCGATCTCGCGCCGTGCGTCCTCCTCTTCGAGCTCCCGGCGCTTGTCCGGGATCACCTTCTCCGGCGGCGGCATGGGCGTCCGGATGCGCCGGTACGGGGTCAGCGGGTCGCGCTCCCGCTCGAGCTTCTTCCTGCGGGACGTCACGGCTCGATCATCCCACTCGGGCCGGCCGATCGCTCAGCTTGTCGCCCCGGTACCGGGTGCATAGCATGGCGCCCTCGCGAACAGGGAGGTCGGTCGTGGTCCAGGCGTACATCCTGATCCAGACGGAGGTCGGCAAGGCCGCGCAGGTCGCCAAGGAGGTCCGCGACATCGCCGGCGTCGCCGAGGCCGAAGACGTCACCGGCCCCTACGACGTGATCGTGCGTGCCGAGGCCAAGAACGTGGACGAGCTCGGCAAGCTGGTCGTCGCCAAGATCCAGGGCGTCGAGGGCATCACGCGCACGCTGACCTGCCCGGTCGTCCACCTGTAGTCCGGCTCCTCAGACGCCTGAGCCCTTCTTGCGCTCGACCTCGTGACGCTCGATAGCCAGCTCGATGAGGCGATCGACGAGCGCAGGGTAGGGGACCCCAGAGGCCTCCCAGAGCTTGGGGTACATCGAGATCTTCGTGAAGCCCGGGATCGTGTTCACCTCGTTCAGGAAGGGTCTCCCCTCGCGTGCGAGGAAGAAGTCCACCCTCGCCATGCCCGCGCCGTCGATCGCCCGGAACGCGGCCACCGCGAGGCGCCGGATCTCCTCGAGCGTCTCGGGCGGGACCTCGGCCGGCACGATGAGCTCGGCGCCGTGCTCGTCCAGGTACTTGGCCTCGTAGTCGTAGAAGTCGTGGCCGCGCGGGACGACCTCACCGGCGACCGAGGCTACCGGCTCATCGTTGCCGAGCACGGCGACCTCGAGCTCGCGGGCGCCCTCGACCGAGCGCTCCAGGACCGCCTTGCGCCCGTACCGGAACGTCTCCTCGAGCGCGCCCCGCAGCCCGGCCGCGTCGGTCACCTTGGTGATGCCGACCGAGGAGCCGAGGGCGGCGGGT
>DATEDE010000020.1:0-2520 GCA_035286545.1 Actinomycetota bacterium
GACGGCCAGCTCGACCTGGTTCGGCAGGAACTCGTGCAGGGGCGGGTCGAGCAGGCGAACGGTCACCGGCAGGCCGCTCATCGCGCGGAAGATCCCCACGAAGTCGCTGCGCTGGAGCGGCAGCAGGACGTCGTAGGCGGCCTGCTCCTCCTCGGCGGTCTCGGCGAAGATCATCTGCTGGACCGCCGCCACGCGCTCGGGGCCAAGGAACATGTGCTCGGTCCGGCACAGGCCGATGCCCTCCGCGCCCCGCTCGCGCGAGTTGGTCGACTGGTCCGGTGTGTCGGCGTTCGCACGGACGCGCATCCGCCGCCGGGCGTCCGCGTGCGCCATGAGTCGCTCGAACGCGTGCCAGATCTTCTCCTCGCGGGCCGCGGCGTCGCCGGCCCTCGCCTTCTCGAGAACGGACTCCTCGAGCGCCAGCTCACCGACGTAGACGGCGCCGGTGAAGCCGTCGATCGTGACGACGTCGCCCTCGGCGACCGTGGTGCCGTCGGCCTCGAAGGTCTTCGCGCCCTGATCGAGCTTGATCGCGTCGGCCCCGCAGACGGCCGGGATCCCCTCGCCGCGGGCGACGACCGCGGCGTGAGAGTTCGTCCCGCCGGCGCTCGTCAGGATGCCCTGAGCGGCGATCATGCCGTGGTAGTCGTCGGGCGTCGTCTCGCGGCGGACCAGGATCACCTTCGCTCCGCCTCTCGCGCGGGCCTGGGCCTCGTCCGCGGTGAACACCACCTCCCCCGTCGCTGCCCCGGGGCTCGCGTTCAGGCCGTTCGCGATCGGCGTCGCGCCGTCCGGCCTAACCCGGCGCTTGAACAGCTCCTCCAGTCGGTCCGCGTCGATGCGCAGGAGCGCCTCGTCCTCGTGGATCAGACCTTCCTCGAGCATGTCGTACGCCATCACCCACTCGGCGAGCGCGGTCCGCTTGCCGATGCGCGTCTGCAGGATCCATAGCCTGCCCTTCTCGATCGTGAACTCGATGTCACACATGTCGCGGTAGTGCATCTCCAGCGTGTGCATCACCTGGAGCAGCTCGCCGTAGGAGACCGGGTCGAGCTTCTGGAGCTCGGACAGCGGTTCCGTGTTGCGGATCCCGGCGACGACGTCCTCGCCCTGAGCGTTGGCCAGGTAGTCGCCGTAGGGGACCTTCTCGCCGGTGCTCGGGTCGCGCGTGAACGCGACGCCGGTGCCCGAGTCCTCGCCCCTGTTGCCGAAGACCATCGCGACCACGTTCACCGCGGTGCCGAGGTCATCGGCGATCTTGTTCTGGCGCCGGTAGTCGATCGCGCGCTTCCCGTTCCAGCTCCTGAAGACGGCTTCGGTCGCCAGGCGCATCTGGGCCCTCGGGTCCGTCGGGAAGGCCGAGCCGGTGTGCTCCTCGTAGATCGAGAGGAACCGGTCGATCAGGGCTCGCAGGTCATCGGCGTCCAGGTCGGTGTCCTGTGCCTTCGGCCCCTTGGCCGCCTTAGCCTCGTCGAGCGCGTGCTCGAACGCCCCGGCCGGGATGTTCATCACGATCTTGCCGAACATCTGGATGAAGCGGCGGTAGGTGTCACTCGCGAACCGGGTATCCCCACCCGTCTGATGCGCGAGACCCTTGAGCGAGTCATCGTTGAGACCTAGGTTGAGGACGGTGTCCATCATCCCGGGCATCGAGAACCTCGCGCCCGAGCGGATCGAGACGAGCAGCGGGTCGGTAGGGTCACCAAGGGTCTTGCCCATCGTGTGCTCGAGGCGGACCAGGTGCTCTTCGGCCTCGTCGATCAGCCCCTCGGGCCAGTCACCGTGTTCGAGGAAGGCCAGGCACGCCTCGGTCGTCAGGGTGAACCCGTGCGGCACCGGCAGGCCCATGTTCGTCATCTCGGCGAGGTTGGCTCCCTTCCCGCCGAGGAGGTCCTTCATCTCCCGGTTGCCCTCGTGGAAGTCGTAGACGTACTTGGTCACGGATGCCTCCGGAGCACTCGGGCGGTTCGAAGCCGTCAGTCTACGGAACCGACCCTGTTCCGGCTCGACACCGGAGTCTACACATCGCTGTGTATGTCGGTGTAGAATGGGAGGATGTCGAAGATGGTGCGAACGAACGTGGTCCTGGACGAAGAGCTGGTCCGCCGAGTCATGGACATGTTCGGTCTGAAGTCCAAGCGTGCGGCGATCGACTACGCACTGCGACGCGTAGCAGGTATGGGCGATAGACGATCGATCAAGGAGCTGCGCGGGATCGGCTGGATCGGGGACCTCGACGAGATGCGCCGTGACGAGGTCGGAGACGTAGATGCCGATCGTCCTGCCTGACTCCTCGGCATGGATCGAGTACTTCCGGGCAAGCGGCCATCCCAGTGACCTAGAGCTGGTCGATCTCATAGACGAGGAGGCCGAGCTGGTCATCACCGAGCCTGTCGTGATGGAGGTTCTCGCGGGAGCACGCTCCGAGAGTCACGCGATCAAGATGCGGACCGCGCTGCTCGCCTATCCCCTCGCGAAGGTCTTCGGGCTCGACGACTACGAGACGGCCGCGGCGATCCG
>DATEDE010000021.1:0-9216 GCA_035286545.1 Actinomycetota bacterium
GTCTCGGCTCGGTCGAGAACATCGCGTAGAACGTGGCGACGCCATAGGCCTCGGCGGGCGGGACGGTCAGGCGTTCGCACACGTAGCGCAGCCCGCCGGGGCTGATCCATCCCGCGCGAGCCTGCAGCGCGTGCAGCGCCGGGATCAGTAGGTGCCGGCGCTCGCGTGCCTCGTGCCCGCCGCGCGCGACCCGGCCCTCGAACGCGATCGCGCGCTCCCCCCCGGCCCATCCGCTCGTAGCTGCACCGAGGACGCGGTCGACCGCCTCGCGTTCGGCCTCGGAAGGCGTGGCGTCGGGCAGGCGCAGGTCCACGGAAAGGCTAGGTTCCCACCGGCTGGGCGATCCTGTCGATGCGGACCGCACTCGCCTTGAACTCCGCGGTCCCCGACTTCGGATCCGTCGCGTCGATCGTGAGTACGTTGGTCTCAACCTGGTCGGGGAAGTGCAGCGTCATGAACACGAGCCCCGGCCTCAGCCCGCGGTCCACGCGGACGGGCACCTCGAGGGATCCGCGCCGCGAACTCACGCGCACGACCTCGCCGTTGGCCACCCCGAGCCGGGTCGCGTCCTCGGGAGAGACGTCGATCGTCTCTCCCTTGCGGAGCGGCGACGTGTAGCCGCTGGTCTGCACCCCGGTGTTGTAGGAGTCGAGACGGCGTCCCGTCGTCAGGCGGAGCGGGTACTCCTCGGTGAGCTCGTCGACCGGGGGCTCGAACGGCGTCACGCTGAACGGCGCCGCCGGTCCTCGGGCCTCCGGGTCCTCCCACAGCCGGGCATGCAGGAATAGCGTCCCCGGATGGTCCTCGGTCGGACACGGCCACTGGATCCCGCCCTCGGCCTCGAGCCGCTCCCAGGACATGCCGCCGTGCATGGGCGAGAGCGTGCGCAGCTCCTCCCAGGCCTCGCGCGGCGTGACGTCACCCCAGTCGTAGCCGAGACGCTTCGCGAGCTGTGCGATGATCCAGATGTCGTCCTTCGCGTCGCCGGGCGGGTCGAGCGCCTTGCGGACTCGCTGCACGCGGCGCTCGCTGTTGGTCACGGTGCCCTCGGACTCGAACGAGGCGTTGGAGGCCGGCAGCACGACGTCGGCCATCTCGGCCGTCTTAGTTATGAACAGGTCCTGCACGATCAGCGTGTCGAGCCTTCCGAGCAGCTCCTTCGCACGGTGGGCGTCTGCCTCCGAGCTCGCCGGGTTCTCGCCGATGCAGTACACGGCCGTCAGCTCACCCCGCTCCATCGCCTCGAACATGTTCGACAGGTGCCAGCCGTACTTCGGCGGGATCGGGCGGCCCCAGGCCCGCTCGAACCGCTCGCGCGCGGCTGCGTCCCTCTCGATGTCCTGGAACCCGGGCAGCTTGTTCGGGATCGCGCCCATGTCGCCGCCGCCCTGGACGTTGTTCTGCCCGCGGAGCGGGTTCAGTCCGCTGCCGTACCGGCCGACGTGCCCGGTGAGCAGCCCGAGGTTGATCAGGCAGAGCACGTTGTCGACCGCGTTGTGATGCTCGGTGATGCCGAGCGTCCAACAGATCATCGCGCGTCCGGCCTTCGCGTAGGCGTGCGCGACCTCGGCGATCACGTCCCCGGGGATGCCCGTCGCCTTCTCGCCACGCTCGAGCGTCCACTCCATGACCGACTCGCGGTACGCGTCGAACCCCTCGGTACCGGTCGCGATGAAATCCTGGTGATGCAGGTCATTCACGATGATCTCGCGCGCCACGGTGTTGGAGAGCGCGATATCCGCACCGACGTCGATCCCTAGCCACAGGTCGGCCCACTCGGCGCTCGAGGTCCTCCGTGGGTCCACGACGATCAGGCGCGCGCCGTTGTGCACGCCCTTGAGAACATGATGGAAGAAGATCGGATGCGTCTCGCGCGCATTCGACCCCCACAGCACGATGAGATCGGCGTGCTCGATCTCTTCGTACGAACTGGTCCCCCCGCCTGCTCCGAACACCGTCGCCAGACCGACGACCGAGGGAGCGTGTCAGGTGCGGTTGCAGCTATCGATGTTGTTACTGCCTAGGACCTGACGCATGAACTTCTGTGCGACGAAGTTCATCTCGTTCGTGGCCTTAGAGCAGCTGAACAGGCCGACCCCCCAGCCGGGGTTGCGCTCCGAGGCCGCCCTCAGACCCGCCGCGGCCCGATCGAGAGCCTCGTCCCAGGTCGCCGTCCGCAGGGCGCCGTCTTCGCGGACCATCGGCTCGGTGAGTCGAACGAGCCCGTTCCTCATGCAGGCGTGCTCCCTTCAACCGGACGCTGATACACGGTCGATTGTATGGGAGGGCGGTCAGGGCGGGGGTGCCCTGGATCAGGCGTGGGCGCGCTCGTGGAGCAGGCGGAGTTGGATCGTCGAGCCGTCGAAGGGGACATCCTCGTGATAGTCGCGGATGTGGCTCACGAGCTCGCTGTGCCCGAGCATCGGCTGGTCGTGCGAGTGCTCCGAATCGGCCTCGTCCTGCGCGGGGTCGGATGCCGCCTGCTCGAGAGCCTCGGGCTCGTGGACCGACGGCTCCGCGACCGGCTCGAGCCCGTTCCACACGATCGGGGCGGTCGGCTCGGCCCCCTGGACCGTCACGGCCGCCATCGGCACCGTGACATCGAGCTGATCGCTCGAGCTCTCCGCGTCGACACCGGCGGCGGTGGCGGCGGTGCGCGGCCTGCGCTCGAGGCTGAGACCCAGTAGCACTAGTGCGATGCCCGCCGCCACGAGCGACAGGCCCTTCCACACGCCGTCCAGGCTGGAGTAGCCGCCGAGCCCGACGAGGACGATCCCGACCCCCAACAGCCCCGCGCGCCAGCTCTCCATGGGGGCCGTTGATAACCGCTTCCCGCGACCTTCGTCAATCGGCCGGTGGTCTCTTCTTTAGGAAGCACGTCACGCCGCGGCCATCGCAGCGGCGACGATCGACTCCTCGACCGCACGCCGGCTCAAGAGGCACTCCGGATCCGCTCGGGGTGGGTGTAGACGTTGCAGCGGCCATCTCGCACGAAGCCAACGAGCGTCATCTGGAACCGGTCGGCGGCCTCGACGGCGAGCGAGGAGGGTGCGCTCACCGCGCTCACGATCGGGATCCCGGCCACGGCCGCCTTCTGCACGATCTCGAACGACGCGCGGCCGCTCACCTGCAGGACGTGGTCGGCAACGGGGACCCCGCCCGCCAGGTACCGCTCCCCCACGGCCTTGTCCACAGCGTTGTGGCGGCCGACGTCCTCGTGGATAGACGCAGCCTCCCCCTCGGGCGTGAACAGGCCGGCCGCGTGGAGCCCGCCGGTACGCTCGAACATCTTCTGGGCCGCCCTCAGCCGCGCCGGCAGCGACAACAGCACGTCGAGGGACACCTCGGGACCGGGCGCGACCGGCGAGCATCGGACCTCGATGTCCTCGAGCGCGGCCTTGCCGCACACACCGCACGAGGAGTTCGCGTAGAAGTTCCGGCGCAGCCGCTCGGCGTCGAAGGATCGCCCCAGGGTGACGGAGACCACGTTGTAGCGCTGGTCCTCGCCGGGCAGGTTGTCGCAGTAGGCGACCCGCCGGACCTCGCCTGGTTCGATCAGACCCTCGGTGAACAGGAACCCGACCGCGAGGTCGAAGTCCCCGCCCGGGGTCCGCATCGTGACGGCGACCTGGATCTGCTCCTGCTCGGGGCCCTGGACTCGGATCTCGAGAGGCTCCTCGGTAGCCAGCGTATCGGCGCGCTCCGAGCCCACGCCCTCGTGGAACGCCGTCACGCGCGCATGGGTGATGTTGCTTCGGATCGGTTCCGTGACCGCCATGCCTTCAGTATCCGGCGGTAAGGCGCTGGGGTCCAGGTGGCGAGCCGGTCAGTGAGAGACGGCGGCAGCCGCGATCTCCGAGACGAGCTGGCGCTTCCAGAACCGGTCCAGCGCGAAAGGCGCGATAAGGTCCGGGACCTTGCCCGAGCGGATCAGCTCGGCCATCGTCACTCCGACGATCGGCGTGGCCTTGAAGCCGTACGTTCCCCACCCGCCGTCGATCAGGAACCCCTCGATCTCGGTCGTGCCCATGATCGGCGAGTAGTCTGGCGTCACGTCGCATAGGCCGCCCCACGCGCGCATCATCTTGACGCGCCCGAGGATCGGGAGCAGTTCGAGGGCATGACCGGCCGTCACCTCGAGGAAGTTCAACGTCGAGCTCTGCGAGTACGAGGAGTACGGCTCGATCTCCGAACCGATCAACACCTCGCCGCGGTCGGTCTGCGACACGTACACGTGCAGCGTCGCCGAGACCAGGATGACGTGCAGGAACGGCTTCAGCGGCTCGGTCACGAACGCCTGGAGCGGATGCGTCACGATCGGCACGCGGATCCCGGCCATGTTCGCGATCTGCGAGGTCCAGCCCGCGACGGCCGACACCACCACCGGAGCGGACACGTCACCCGCGGTCGTCCGAACGCCGGTGACCTTGCCCGAGTCCACGTTCACGCCTGTGACCTCGACACCCTGGTGGATCTCCACACCCAACCGGTCGGCCTGGCGGGCGTACGCCCACACGACCGCGTCGTGGCGGATCACGCCCCCCGGCGGGTGGTAGAGGGCCGCCATGATCGGGAAGGCCGGCCGGTCCGAGAGATCGAGGTCATGGCACAGCTTGTGGATCTCGTCCGGATAGATCACGCGGGAGTCGACGCCGAGCAGGCGGTTCACTTCGGCGCGCTCGTGCGCGACGTTCACGGCTCGCTCGGCGTGGGCGAGCGTGAGGTGCCCATACCGGGAGAACAGGAGGTTGTAGTCGAGCTCCTGCGAGAGCTGACCGAACAGCCGGAGCGCTTCCTTGTAAAACGCCACGCCCTCGGGTGTGCGGTAGTTCGCGCGCACGATCGTCGTGTTGCGCCCCGAGCCGCCGGCGCCGACGTAGCTCTTCTCGAGCACGGCGACCTTGCGTATCCCCCGCTTGGCGAGCTCGTAGGCGATCGCGAGGCCGTGGGCGCCGCCGCCCACGATCACGACGTCGTAGGTGCGCCCGAGATCGTGGCGGCGCCACATCTGCCACGGCTTGAAGTAGCGGATCGGGTGCACCTTAGGACCACCCCCCGGCCTTCAGGGCGCGCCAGCCGGCGGGCGCGCCCCCCACGCGGCCGGCGGCATCGAGCACCGTCTCGCCTAGGTACCGCGCGAACTCGGTCGCCACGTAGACCTCGAGCACGGGCAGCTCGAGGTCGCGGCGGACGACAACAGCGCGCACGTCGCCGATCGGCGCTCCGGTTGAGGCCCCTGGCGAGAGCGAGGCCGGGTCCCACGAGGTGAGCAGCGACAGGACCTCGGGCAGGGCCGGTCCGGCCAGAGCGAGCCCCGCGAACAGATGCGTCGCGTCGGTCACCATCGCCGACGAAGCGGCCGCCGACTCGATCTTCGGCAGGAGCACCTCCTCGCCTCCGGGCTCGGTGAACACGAGGGCCCACTGGTCGGACACGCGGGCGGTGATCGCGTCCCCGACCACCGAAAGCGCACCGGCGAGAGCCCCGCGGACGTCTACCTTGCCGCGCGGGGTCACGTCTACGACCGCGAGGGCCTCGCGCACCGCCTGGCGCTCCGCGGTGTCGTCCCCGTACCCGGCGACCACCTCCCAGCCGGCCTCGGCCTCGAACGACGCCCCGAGCCCTTCGTGCATGCGGGCGAGCGGCGAACGGCGGATCGGCACGCTCACGACCGGAGCCTCTCGCCGTCGGGGTCGTAGAACGGACGGAGCGCGACCGTGGCCCGCGCCCTGTTAGACCCGAATTGGATCTCGAATCCGGTGCCTTCGCTGGCCCAGCCGGCAGGGATCCAGGCCAGACCGACCACCGAGCCCGCCGCGGCGCTGCGGCGGGCCGAGGTGACCCGGCCGACCCACACACCCTCGTGGACGACGCTCGCGCCCTCCGGCGGCAACCACTCGCTCGGGCAGGTGAATCCGACCAGGCGCTCCCCCGCCACCTCGTCGAGCCCGACGAGGCCCCGCTTGCCAAGGAAGTCCTCCTTGTCGGCCTTCACCGTCCACCCGAGTCCCACCTCGTACGGGTCGGACTCGGCGTCGGTGTCCTGACCGACGAGGATGTGCTGCTTCTCCAGGCGGAGGATCCGCTGGGCCTCCAGGCCGAACGGCGCGATCCCGTGCTCCTTCCCGGCTGCCACGATGGCGTCCCACACGTGCTCCCCGTACATCGACGGGAAGTGGATCTCGTACCCGAGCTCGCCGACGAACCCGATCCGCAGCACGAGGGCTGGCACCTGCGCGACCTCCATCCGCGTCGCTGACAGGTACGGCACGGCCTCCCCCGAGACGTCGGAGTGGGTGAGCGCGCGCATCACCTCGCGCGAGGCCGGGCCCGCCAGGTTCACCGCGCCGTACGCGCCGGTCACGTTCAGGACCTGCGCGTCGAAGCGCCAGTCCGCGTTCCACCAGGTGATCCACCGCTCGAGCGCGGCGGTGTTGCCCGTCGTCACGGTGACGAAGAACTCGTCCTCGTCCAGGCGGCATACGGTGCCGTCGTCGATGATCACGCCCTCGTCGTTCAACATCAGGCCGTATCGGATCCGCCCCACCCGCAGGTCGGCGAACCGGTTCGGATACAGGCGCTCGAGCAGCTCCACCGCGCCCGGCCCCCTGATCCGGAACTTGCCGAGCGAGCTCACATCGATCACACCAACGCGGTTGCGAACGGCTTCGACCTCGGCCTCAGGGGTCGCGTAGCGGTGTGGACGACGCCAGTCGCCGGCCCACATGAAGGTCGCGCCGGCGTCCGTGTGCCGGTCGTGCATCGTCGACTCCTTGCGCGGAGTGCGCCGCCACCCGGCCATCGTGCCGAGCTCCACTGGCGTCCAAGGTGGCCGCGCCGTCGTGGGTCGCGTCTCGGGGAAGGAGGAGCCGGTGGCCCGAGAGCACAGGCGCTGCGATGCGGTCATGCACGCCTTGCCCTGACAGGGACCCATCGTGATCGTCGTGTAGCGCTTCAGGAGCTCCATGGAGTCGAAGCCCTCCGCGACCGCGGTCTTCAGCTCCTTGTTCGTCACGTCCATGCACAGGCATGCGAACTGCTTCCCGGCGCCGGCACCCGCCTCGGGCGGCAGCACGACCGGGTCCTGGTCCACCGCCGCCTCCAGCCGCAGGCGCTCGATCCGCTCGTCCATCTCGGGGGTTAGGTGCCCCGTAGCACCGGCGGCCTCGAGTCCGGCGAGCCGGCCCTGTGCGATCGCAGCCGCGGTCGAACGCGCACCGGCGACCGCACCCGCGGCGTGCACGTTCGGTGGAAGCTCGATGGGCAGGAACGCCTGGGCGCGCTCGTCGAACGTGAGCTCGGCGCCGGTCATCGCCAGCAGGTTCGTCGACGGGGCCGCGAACCCGGCCAGGGCCACCAGGTCGCAAGGGATCGAACGTCCGCCATGGGACCCCGGCTCGCCGACGACGACCTCCCGGACACGGCGGCGCCCGTCCGCGGCCACGATCGTCGAGCCGGGGATCACCGCGAACCCGTCGGCTGTCCCGCCCTGCGGCCGCAGGTCCACGACGGTGACCTGCGCGCCCGCGTCGCGGAGCGTCCGCGCGGTCGCGTAGCCGTGATCGTCCGAGGTGAGCACCACGGCTCGCCGGCCCGGCAAGACCCGGTATCGGTTCACCAGCAGCTCGACCGCCGAGGACAGCATGATCCCGGGCCTGTCGTTGTTGGGGAACACCGCGCCCTGCTCGGTGGCGCCGGTAGCGAACACCAGGTGGCGCGGACGGATCCTGTGGAGGCGGTCACGACTCGCGGCCGCCACGAGCGGCCCGCCGAACACCCCGAACGCCGCCGTGCCGACGAGAACGCGTGCCCCAGCCGCCTCCGCGTCGCCCAACAGCGACTCCGCCCCGACGCCGTCGGCGGATCCCAGGAGCGAACCGCCTGGCTCGGATCTCTCTTCAAGGACGATCGTCGAGGCGCCGGCACCGGCGGCCTCGGCCGCAGCGGCGAGTCCGGCCGCTCCCCCGCCGATCACGAGCACGTCGCAGTGGTGGTTCTGGACCTCCCGCGCGTCGTGGTCCGCCTCGCGTGGAACCTTGCCGAGGCCCGCCTTCGAGCGGATGAACGGCTCGACGAGCGGCCATACCCAGCGTGGTCGGTGGAACAGCTTGTAGTAGAAGCCCGGCGGAAGCATGAACGAGAACACGCCGATCCAGCCGTGGACGTCGCGATCGACGCTCGGCCACGCGTTCTGTCGGCGAACGGTCGACCCCTCGCGGACCGGCTCCGTGCACGAACGTACGTTGGGGATGCCGTCGATCTGCATCAGGCAGTTCGGGCACGATCCCGTCATGCACATGATCCCCCGCGGCCGGTGGTACTTGAACGAACGCCCGGTGATCCGCACTCCCGCGGCCGCGAGCGCCGAGCCGACAGTGTCCCCCTCGAAGGCTCGGACCTTGCGGCCCTCGAAGTCGAAGGTGACCGGCCGGTCACGCGCGATCGCCTCGCCCGGTCGCGGTGGGAGCCGTTCGCTCACGCCGTCGAGCCCTCTCGGTCGTTGTGCCAGTACGTCGCGCGGACCTCGTTCGTGAGGGTGTGGCGCTCGGCGAGGAACCACCTGCGGCAGCCGTCGCGATGCAGCCACCACTCGGTCTGCCACCCGTTCACGTTGCCCCGGAAGAACAGGTACCCGGCCAGCTCCACGTCGGTCGCGTCCGGGCCGGCGCGGCGCGTCGTCTCGCCTCCGAAGGAGAACTCGAGTGCCTCGCGCGGCCCGCAGTTCGGGCAGGTGATCAGGAAGGTCACGTCAGTGAGCCTTGCCGTTCCCACCGCCGGCCAGGCGGGCCGCCACGGCGGCCGCGATGTCCTCGGGGCGAAGGGTGAAGTCGGTCCCGGCGAGCGGGATGCCCGTGATGAGGGAGGCCTCGAGCGTGAGGGCCCGCATGTCCTCGGCCTCGAGATCGTGGACGTCGTTCTTGCCGCAGGCCCGCGCCATCATCTGCATCTCCATGGTCATCGACTGCAGGAAGTTGAAGACCCGGTCGGCGGCCGCGTCTACCTCGAGTCGATCCATCAGGGCGGGGTCTTGTGTCGTGATCCCGACCGGGCAGCGACCCGTATGACAGTGGTGGCAGTACCCGGGCCTGGTGCCGAGATCCTCGTAGTCCTCCTCGTACAAGGGCGCGTTGCAATTCAGCGCGATGAGCGCCGCGGTCCCGATCGAGACCGCGTCGGCGCCGAGCGCCAGCGCCTTGGCTGCGTCCACCCCGCTCT
>DATEDE010000022.1:0-2888 GCA_035286545.1 Actinomycetota bacterium
TGCGCACAGCGCGCGGGAACGGGACAGCAGTCCCGCTGCAGCACCCATGTCATCCCTCAGGAAGGCCCGGCGTCCGGCGGACGAGAGCCGCTCGGCGGCGCGGCGGGCGAGCGGTGCGAGGTCGGCTTCGGGCGCCCCGAGCTCGGTCCGGTAACGGTGCGCCGCTTCCAGGTGGTACCCGACGATCTCCTCCACCTCGGCGATCCGGCTCGCGGCCTCGGCTTCGGTGTGGTCGGCGAAGGCCAGATGCGCCTCGGCGCGCGCCGACTTCGCCATCGCCTGGTACGCCACATCCCGGATCAGGAGGTGCCGGAACAGGAACCGCCGTTCCCGCGTGGCCGCACGGGTGTCCTCGACCACCACGTCCTTGCGGAGAAGCTCCGACAACGCGGCGTCCACATCGCCCTCGACCTGAAGGGTCGCTAGCTCCCGCAGGCCGAAGCCCTTGCCGATCACCGATGCGCGCTCGAGCAGCGACCGGGCCTCCGTCGAGAGGCGGTCCAGGCGAGCGGCGAGCAGTGCCTGCACCGAGGTCGGGGTAGGCAGCGCCTCGTTCGGACCGAGCGCGCACTCCCAGCGCTCGCCGGACCAGGTCAGCACCCCCTCGTCGAACAGCGTTGCGACGTACTCCTCGATATAGAGCGCGTGCCCGGCCGTGACCTCCACGATCCGGGCGACGACGTCGCCCGGCAGCGGAGCGCCGCGCACGAGGTTGGCGATGAGCTCCGCGCTCTCGGCCGCCGTGAGCACGTCCAGCGCGACGTTCGTCGCATCCAGACGGCCCCCACCCCAGTCGGATCGTCGCTCCAGCAGGTCCGGTCTGGCCGTGCAGAGCAGCATCACGGGCGTGCCACCGGCCGCGGCGGCGATGTGCGCGATCAGGTCGAGCATCGCCGGCTCGGCCCAGTGGATGTCCTCGAAGACCAGGACCGTGGGCCGGCGCTCGGCGAAGCCCTGCAGGACCCGGCGGATCGACCAGAACAGCTCATCGCGGTCCGGCGCCGCCTCGCCAAGGCCAAGCACCGCGGCGATCCGACCCTGGATGAAGGTCGCGTCTTCCTCTGCTTCGATGAGGCTGGCGATCTTGCGGCGAACGTCGGCGGCGGCGTCCGTCGGCACGATCGCTGCAGCCTGCCGGAGCATCTCCGCGATCGGCCAGTAGGTGATATCCGAGCCGTAGGACAGGCACCGTCCGCTCAGGACCCGCGCGTCTTCCCCGACCTCCTGGACGAACTCCGACACCAGCCTCGACTTGCCGACGCCGGCAGGCCCGAAGACGGTCACCAGTGAGCTCGACGGCTCCCGCACGACCCGCCTGAAGGTCTGCTGCAGGAGCATGAGCTCCTCGCCCCGGCCGACCAGCGGCGAGCTGAGGCGGCGCGCCGGCCCCTCACCCGTCGTGCCGAAGTCGGTCAGGCGGTAGACGAGCGTCGGGGCACCTGCCGTGTCGAGCAGCAGCGTCTCGGCCTCCTCGGCCGGTGTGCCGCCGCCCGCGAGACGGGCGGCGGCTCGCGTGAGCAGCACCTCGCCCGGACGAGCAGCGTGGGCGATCTGGTCCGCGATCCGCACAGGGTCGGCGGAGAGAAGGACCTCCTCCTCGCCCGATCTGCGCACCAGCACCTCGCCGATGGCGATCCCGGCCGCGATCGCCTCTGGGCCGCCGAGCGAGAGCGGGACCGCGTCGCGGATCGCCGCCACCGCAGCGGCCGCTCGGAGCGCGTCGTCCTCGTGGAGGACGGGGACGCCGAACAGCACGGACAGCCGGCCACCGAGGCGCTCGGACACCACCCCGCCGTGAGCCTCCACGATCTCGCTGGCGGTCGCGCCGATCGTGCTGATCGCCGCCAGGCGAGCCTCCGGATCGGTGTCCGGGCCGCCCCTGGGCGCGAGGAGGACCACGGCGGCGGCCACGGTCTTCCGTCCCTCACGGACCGACCGTGCACGCTCCTCCTCGCCGGAGGGTAGGTCCAGCGCCGGATCGCGGCGCAGGATGCGCTGCTCCAGCTCTTCGATCGCCGCGCCTGGCGATAGTCCGAGCTCGGCCGACAGCGACCGCTTCAGCCGCATCAGCACCTCGAGGGCCTGCGCCTGGCGCCCTGAGCGGTACAGCGCCAGGGCGGCGAGACCGTGGAGGCGCTCGCTGAGCGGGTCCGCAACGAGAAGGGATTCGAGTTCGGGCAGGGCGTCGCGCTGCCGCCCCACGGCGAGCTCTGCCTCCAACCGGGTCTCGCGCGCCGAGCTGTGCAGGTCCTGGAGCGCGGCGATCTCGGCGGCCGGCGGGAACGCGAGGTCCAGTCCATCCAGTGGCTCCCCCCGCCAGAGCGCCAGAGCCGTATCCAGCAGGTCCAGGGCCTCCTCGGGACTCCCGCGTCCGAGGGCGGCGCCGGCCCGCTCGACCAGGCTCTCGAATCGCGAGGCGTCCAGCCGCTCGGGATCGATCCGAAGCAGGTACCCCTGGTTCCGGGTCTCGAGGTGCACGCCAGCGTCACCCTCGATCAGCCGGCGCAGTTTCGAGACGTGGCCCTGGAGGGCCTTTCGGACCGTCGGCGGAGGTTCCGCGCCCCAGATCGCATCGATAAGCGCGTCGGCCGTCACCACCCGCCCAGCCCTGAGCATGAGCAGGGCGGCCACGGCCTTCGCCTTCGCAGCGTGAAGCTCGAGGGGTTCACCCCCCCGCTCCACCTGGACCGGTCCCAGGATCTTGAAGAGGGTCGGACCCTCCAACGTTCCCCCTCGCCCTCGGTGGGCTCAGACCGTAGCCGAAGGCAAGTCACCCGCGCTAGGGCCAAAGGTTCCTCGACAGCCCTCTGACCTGGGCATTTACCGCGGCGTTACCGCGGCGTTACCGGGCACCCCGATGCTCTGCCCATCGGATGTTGGGGAAGGAG
>DATEDE010000023.1:0-4053 GCA_035286545.1 Actinomycetota bacterium
CGCGCGGTACCTGCCCGCGTCTCCGGGGCTCCTCTAGCCAGGGCCTGCGGGGCCGATCGGTTGCCGCCCGTTGCGAGGCGGTGGTAGCCTCAGGCCCGACGTGGCTCCCTCCGACGTGCCCCGGGCCCGGAGCCTCGCGATGTCGCGCCGATCCCCGAACCATCGGCGCGGAGCAACGCGGAGCCGAACTTGACTTCGACAGCAGCGGGCACGCAGCCTTCGGCGTCGCACGACGCGACAGCGTCGACGCGTGCGTCCGACGATGGTTCCGGCAGGACCGACGCGTCCCACGCCACCGCGCGCCAGCCCGTGCTCGTGCTCAACGACGTCACGAAGCGGTACCCGAATGGCCGCGAAGCCCTGCGCGACGTGGACCTGGTCATCCCCGAGGGTGATTTCGTCTTCCTCGTCGGCCCGAGCGGCGCGGGCAAGTCGACGTTGATGAGGCTGATCATCCGCGACGAGCTGGCGACGCAGGGTGAGGTCTTCTTCGACGGCGAGAACCTCGCACGCCTGCCCCGGCGGAAGGTGGCGCGCGTCCGGCGCAAGATCGGAGCGGTCTTCCAGGACTTCAAGCTCCTGCCCTCGAAGACGGCCCGCGAGAACATCGCCTTTGCACTCGAGGTCACGGGGACCCCGCGCCGACGGATCAGGCCGGCAGTGGACCGGGCACTCCAGCTCGTCGGCCTGAGCCAGCAGGCGGAACAGTATCCGCGACAGCTGTCCGGGGGGGAGCAGCAGCGGACGGCGATCGCCCGGGCCCTGGTCCATGACCCGCGCCTCGTCATCGCCGACGAGCCGACAGGAAACCTGGATCCACTGATCAGCTGGGAGATCCTGCAGCTGCTCCTGCGAATCAACCAGCTCGGGGTGACGGTCCTCATGGCCACCCACAACGCCGATGTCGTGACGGCGCTGCGGAAGCGCGTCGTCGCCCTCGAGGAGGGCCGGATCATCCGCGACGAGATCGGTGGCCGGTACCACCGGCAGGGCTGATCGAGATGCTTCGCTTCCTCGTCTTCAGCCTCGCGCGCGCCTGGCAGGGCTTTTGGCGGAACGCCGCGATGAGCATTGCCGCCACGGCGACGATGACCCTCATGCTCCTGCTCTTGTCCGGCTTCTTCATCGTCCAGAACGGACTCCTCGCCGGACTCCAGTTCGTCGAGCAGAAGGTCGAAGTGGTGGCGGATCTCCGATCGGCCGCGACTGACGGGGAGATCGAGGACCTGCGCCTGAGGATCGGCGCGCTGCCCGAGGTCCGCGACGTCACCTACGTGTCCCGCGAGGAGGCCCTCCAGCGCTTCCGGGACGCGCGGGCGGCCCAGGGCGAGGAGGACCTCACCAAGTACCTCGACGCGAACCCATTGCACGCCAGCCTCGAGGTCAAGCTCCGCGACCCGGCCGATTTCGCAGCGGTGACGGACGCGCTCCGCGCGGATCCCCTCGTCGAGCGGGTGAAGAACATCACGGACCTCGTCAGTCGGGTCCTGGCGGTCACCGAATTCCTGCGCACGGCCGGGATCGTGATCCTCGCGTTGATCGCGGCAATCGTCCTGTTCATCATCATCAACACGATCCGCCTGGCGGTCGTGGCGCGGGCCGAGGAGATCGAGGTCATGCGCCTGGTCGGCGCATCGGACGCGTTCATTCGGTGGCCATTCGTGTTCGAGGGCGCCCTCGTCGGGCTCCTCGGGGCCGCCATCACCCTCGGCGTGATCGCGGCCATGGCGGATCCGTTGAGCAGTTTCATGTTCGAGTTCTTCCGCGTCCTCCCCATCCGCGTCGGGGCGATTGCCCGCGATGTGGCAGTCCTTGTCATCGGATCAGGCGTGGGGCTGGGAGTGCTCGGGGCGTTCGTGTCCGTGCGGACATACCTGATCCGATAGGGAGGCATCCGTGAAGCGCTGGCAAAGGCTCCGTTCGGTTTCCACTACGAATCGCCCGCGACCCGCCCGCCGGACGTAGGATCGGCGGGTGCCGTGTAGGCTTCCCGAACCGAATCCCGGGTGCGCGCCGGTCGGCGCCCCGATCGCCCGCGATCAATCGCGCTGAGGAACCGCTAGATGCTCCCCGAACCGCTCCCGTTCGCCGACAACAACCAGCCCGGCCCGCCCGACGACGCCGCTGACCTGAATGAGGCGGCGACCGCGGCCGCGGCCCCCCCGACATCGGCCCTCGCGCCCGAGATCCTGCCGGGTCCCACCGCGCGGCCACGTCGGGCCGGGTCCGGGGGCGCCCTGATCCTCGGCTTGGCGGTCGTCCTCGTCGCCATTCTCAGTGGCGGGGCCCTGTTCGCCTCGGGCTACCTCCTCGGCCAGCGCCAGGCAGACCAGCCTGGCACCCCGGCGTCTGACGAGGCCGCGTTCCAGCCCTTCTGGGACGTCTATGCAGCCATCCGCGATCGATACGCGCTGGAACCCGTGGATCGGAAGGCCCTCATCGAGGGCGCGATCAAGGGCATGGTCGGCGCCGTCGGGGATCCGTACTCCACATACCTGACGCCCGACGAGTACCGGAACACGCTCCAGGACATCTCGGGTGAGTTCGAGGGGATCGGGGCCGAGATTGGTACCGTGAATGCGGCGGGCGAGACGACCGACTGTGCTGTTTTCGGGCCGGACTGCCGGCTCGTCATCGTCGCCCCGCTTGACGGCTCCCCGGCTTCGCGGGCCGGCCTCAAGCCCGGAGACGTGGTCGCGAAAGTGGACGGCTCCACGCTCGACGGCCTCAGCCCGGATCAGGCCCGGGACAGGATCCGCGGCAAGAAGGGGACACAGGTCGTCCTCACCATCGAGCGTCGTGGGGCTGCCGCATTCGACGTCACGATCACCCGCGACGTCGTCCACCAGCGAGAAGTCATCACGAATGATCTCGCCGACGGCACCATCGGATACATCCGCCTGACGGGGTTCTCGGAGAACGGCGCCGCCGTCTTCGTCGACGCGGTCCAGGCTGCCCTCGACAAGGGCCAGACGAAGCTCATCGTGGATCTCCGCGGGAACCCTGGCGGGTTCGTAACCGCCGCCCGGACCGTGGCCAGCACGTTCATCGAGGAGGGTCCGATCTTCTGGGAGCAGGATGCCGACGGGGACGTCACGCCGACCGACTCGCTCGGCGACGGCGTGGCTGTGGACCCGAAGATCGAGGTGGTCGTGCTCATCGACCGGGGCAGCGCGTCGGCAAGCGAGATCGTCGCCGGTGCCCTCCAGGACACCGGGCGGGCGACCCTCATCGGCGAGACGTCCTATGGCAAGGGCACCGTCCAGACGTGGATCGAGCTGGACGACGACGCGGGTGGCGTGAAGCTGACCGTCGCGAAGTGGCTCACGCCGGACAAGCGCTGGATCCACAGGGTCGGCGTTGTCCCGGATATCGCCGTCGAGGTTCCGGCGGACACGCCGTCGGGTGCGGATCCGGTCCTCGACCGGGCGATCGAATTCCTGTCCAGTTCGGCGGCGCTGCCCGGGGCGCTCCGGAGAGCCGCCTAGCGGGTTGCCATGGCCGTTCGCATCCGGTACGGTACCCGCGAACGAAAGGAGGTGATGTGCAGTGTCAGAACACAGTCGCTGCACCACCTCGCCGGAGATGGCCGTCTAACCGGTCTTCCGAGCGGGTGGAAGCTGCAGACGAACGCCGGCCCACGCGGGCCGGCGTTCGTGCGTCCCGAAGCCCATCATCATGTGACCGGTCACGCGGACTCGATCCGCTGAAACGCCGACACCGATCCCGCAGCTCCGCGTCCGCGCAGGACGTGGAGCAAACTCGACAGGAGCGACCCGACCCATGGGCGAACGCACCATCGCCCAGAACCGAAGAGCCCGCCACGAGTTCTCGATCGAGGACACCGTGGAGGCAGGCCTCGTCCTCGTCGGGACCGAGATCAAGAGCATCCGTGCGGGCAAGGTCAACCTCACCGATGCGTTCGCGCGCATCGATCGCGGGGAGGCCTGGCTGATCGGGGCGCACATCGCGCCCTGGGAGAGCGCCAGCCGGTTCAACCACGAGGCGAAGCGCGAACGGAAGTTGCTGCTGCGCCGCTCGGAGATCGACCAG